>SLGN01000055.1 GCA_007123695.1 Verrucomicrobiales bacterium | reverse complement strand
GGATCGGTCGAGACGCTGCTGGCGGTCGCCGTATTGGGGGCCTGCCTCGCCTCGTGGCGGGGGCTCGCCGGCCTCGCACAATTGCTTTTCGCTGCGGCGGCGGTGCTCTGCGGGGTGGTGTTGGCCGTGTTCGGTCAGGTTTACCAGACCGGGGCCGATTCCTTTGAAGTCTTTGCCTTGTGGGCAGCGCTCTCGATGCCGTGGGTGCTGGCAGCCCGGCTGGCGGGGTTGTGGCTTTTCTGGTTCGCGGTGCTCCAGACCTCGCTGGCGCTCTATGCCGGCCAGGTTCTGGTGCCGGAAGGCCGGATCGACTGGTCTTCGGCGCGGCTCGCTCTGGGGTTGCTCTCGGCACTCGGACTCGTGGGCTGGGAGTGGCTCCATTCGCGCTTCGGCTGGCTGGGGCGGGCCTGGATGCGTCCGGCTCTGGCGACGGCGGCCTCGATCTGGCTGGTCTCGCTGCCGATGTTCTGGATTTTCGACTTTGTCGCCCGTTCGGAAGGCGAGGGCGCCCGTGCTCTCGGCACCCTCGTCTGGGCGGCAGTCTTCGGGGCGGCGACATGGTTTTACCGGCGACATCGTCCCTCGGCGGCAGCCCTCGGGGCCTTTGTGCTGCCTGCCGCCGCCGTGCTTGTGGCGGCTTTGGCCCGTGGGATCCTTTCGTCGTCCGGTGCCGGGACTTTCGGTTTTCTCGTGACAGGCCTGTTCGCCGTCGGTGTTTTCGCGATGGCCGGATGGTTTCTCGCGGATTCGGCCCGGGCTGCCGATCGGGCGCGGACGGTTGTGGAAGGCAAAGAACAGGGCAGCCGCCCGGAAGGAAAGGAATCGGAACAATGAAGATCGCGGATCTGGAGAAGGCAAATTGGCTGGCGCGCCCCTTCGAAGGCGCCGCCGGGGAATCAAAACGCGATGGAGAGGCCCTCCCGGCAATCTCGCGCGCGGCTCTTGGGCTGGGAGCTTGGTTCGCAGGGCTCTTTTTTGCCGCGTTTCTCGCGTCGGGTCTGGGCTTGCTGTTCCGATCGGGTTCTGGCATCGCGGGGGCGGGGCTCGCGGTGGTCGCGGCGAGCCTGGTCGTCGAGCGGTTCGGGCGGGGCGTATTTGTCGGCCAGGTCGCCTTGTCGTGGAATTTCGCCGGAACCCTCCTTTTTCTTGTCGGGTTGGCGCAGTCGGGAGGGGGATGGACCGAGGCTCTTTTCAGGTCCTTGGTCGGCGCCGTGCTGCTGTGCCCCTTCGTCTACTGGCTTTCTCGGCACCCGGTTCAGCGCTTCCTCTCGGTGGCGTGGGTGTGGGCGGCGGGCGCTCCGTTCGCCTTTGCCAGCGCGAGCGCCGAACTCGCCATCGGTTTCGCCGTCGTCGGCCTCGGTCTCTTCGTGCTCGGGGCGGGCGGGTTCGTCGGACCGAGGTGGCGTCCCGCCGCGCGGGCGGGGCTCGCCGGACTGCTCGGCCTGCTCGTTTCCTGCGCTTGGCAGTGGAATTGGATCGACGCAGGATTCCTTGCCCACGTCTCCCGGGTTGCCGGCGTGCTGGTGCCCGTCGTCTTCTTCGGCCTGCTCTGGCATCTCAACCGTCCGCGTGGCGCGGCAGCGGGCCTGCACCTCGTCTCGGGCGGCCTGCTGCTGGCGTTGGGACTCGCGGGCGCGCCGGGGCTCGCCGCCGCAGCCGGCCTGATGGCCACGGCCCGCGCTCGCCGCGACCGTGTCCTCGCCGGACTCGGGGCCGTGGCGCTGGTGGCCTTTCTGGTGCTTTTCTACTACTCGCTCGACACGACGCTGCTGGCCAAGTCGCTGTGGCTCGCGGGTAAGGGCTGCGTCCTGCTCGCCACGGCCGCGGTGGCGAAGCTCGATCCGCACCTGCTCCCCGAGGCGGAGGAAGGTCCGGCGGATGGGGATGCATCGGACGGACCCGAACTTGTCGCGCCGAGGCTGCCGCTACTGCCCGTGCCTCCGGGCGGGCGTCTCGGCGGCTTCGCCGTCCTGGTCGCGCTGGCGAATTTGGCCCTGGTGCTGGTGCTGGTGAACGGCGCAGTGACGCGGAAGCAGGCCATCGTCTCAACGGGACGCAGCGTCTTCCTCGAACTGAGACCGATCAATCCCCGCTCCCTGATCCAGGGTGACTACATGGTGCTGCGTCCCGCCCTCGCGGGAACGCGGATGCCGGAAGAGGGAGCGACGCGCGGGCTCCTCGCCTTGGAAATCGACGGGCAGGGCGTGGCGAGGGCGGCGCCTCGGCGTGGCGACGCCGCGGACACCGGGGACGCCGGGGACGCCGACACGGTGATCCGCTACCGTCGGTGCCGCGACGGTCTCCGCTTCGGCATCGAGTCCTTTTTCTTCGAGGAAGGCAGCGCGGCGGAGTTCGAGCGGGCCCGCTACGCGGAGGTCCGCCTTTCGCCCGGAGGCGACGCGGTGCTGGTGGGGCTGCGCAGTGCCGATCTCGTTCCGCTCGGATCGAGATGAAGCGATTTTCGCCGGACTTCGTTGACACTGCGCCGGGGCCGCTCCAGCATAGCGCTCCGCGTTCTGCGGGACCGCGCCTCCAATGAGCCAGCAACCGTCCTCCTCCGCATCCATCCTCGAAGCCACCGGGCAGAAGCACCTCACCCAGGAGGAGCGCTTCGAGAAGGTGCGGACGCTGGTGCGGCCCGATTCGGAAAGCGCCAGCGCCGCACTCGCGGCCGAGGTCGCCGCCCTCGTGCGCAGCCGCGAGGCCGAGGGGCGCGACACGGTGCTGGGGCTGGCGACGGGGTCCACCCCGGTGCCGTTCTACCGCGAGCTGATCCGTCTCCACCGCGAGGAGGGATTGAGCTTCCGGCGGGTCGTCACTTTCAATCTCGACGAATACTACGGTCTGCCCCGTGACCACCCCGAGAGCTACTTCCGCTTCATGCGCGACCAGCTCTTCGACCACGTCGATCTCGATCCGGACCGCATCCATCTGCCCGACGGGACCGTGCCGATGGACGCGGTCTACCGCCACTGCCTCGACTACGAGCAGCGCATCGCCGAGGCGGGTGGGCTCGACTTGCAGATCCTCGGGATCGGGCGCACCGGGCACATCGGCTTCAACGAGCCCGGTTCGGCGGCGGATTCGCGCACGCGCATGATCACGCTGGACCGCGTCACCCGGCAGGACGCCGCCGCCGACTTCATGGGCATGGCGAACGTGCCCCGCTCGGCCATCACCATGGGGGTGGGCACGATCCTCGAGGCGAAGCGGCTCGTGCTGATGGCCTGGGGGGCGAACAAGTCGGCCATCGTCCGCGAGGCGGTCGAGGGGGCGGTTTCCGACCAGGTCTCGGCGAGCTTCCTACAAACACATGAAAACGCCACCTTCCTCGTTGACGGCGAGGCGTCGGCGGATTTGACTAGATTCCGATTTCCCTGGCTCGTCGGGCCGGTCGAGTGGGACGCGCCGATGAAGAAGCGCGCCGTCGTCTGGCTCGCACGCAAGCTCGACAAGCCCGTGCTGAAGCTCGTCGACGAGGACTACAACGAGAGCGGCGCGGGCGAACTGCTCGCCTCGACCTCCGAGGCGGCCTACGAGGTGAACATCGACATCTTCAACCAGGTCCAGCACACCATCACGGGCTGGCCGGGAGGCAAGCCCGGCGCCGACGACTCGCGCCGGCCGGAGCGCTCGCAGCCGCATCCGAAGCGCGTCCTCGTGCTCAGCCCCGAGCCCGCCGACGCCTTCGTCGGCATGGGCGGGACCCTGGCGCGCCTGCGTGAGCAAGGCCACGAGGTGAAGGTCGTCTTCCAGACCTCGGGGAACCTGCGGGTGGCGGACATCGCCGCGCTGAACTTCGCCCGGGTCGTGCTGGAAATGGCCGAGTCGAGCCATTCGCCGGAATGGGAAAGCCAGACGGCCTACGCCCGCTCCATCGTCGAGGCGATCGATGCCAAGGGTGAGTTCGGGATCGATCCCGAACTGGTGCGGCGCCTCAAGGGCCTGATCCTGCGCGGCGAGGCGCGCGACGCCGCCTCGGTCTGCCATCTGCGCTACCACGACAGCGAGTTCCTCGACCTGCCCTTCTACGAGAGCGGCCGTTTCCGCCGCTTCCGCCTCGGCGAGGAGGACGTGCGGGCCCTCGTCGGCGTGCTGGAGTCCTTCCGCCCCCACAGCGTCTTCGCCACCGGCGAGGCGAGCGACCCGAGCACGCCCCAGGCGATCACCTACCGGGCCTTCGCGACGGCTTGGGATTCCCTTGCGGAGGCGGACTTCCGCGCCGACTGCCGGGTCTGGCTCTACCGCGGTCGCGACCGGCCCTTCGAGGCCCACGAGATCGACATGGCCGTGCCCATGAGCCCCGACCAGCTCGAGGACAAGGTCGAGTCGATCCGCCGCTTCATGTCGATCAACGAGGCGGACCTGAACGCCCCGACGCGCAACCGCGAAATCGCCGCGACCTACGACGCTCTCGGCCTCGCCGAGTACGAGGGCATCGAGGCCTTCCGCCGCGGACCGCAGGGCTGAGGAACCTTGGCTTTTTCGAGACGCGGCCTCGGTTTGTTCTGGACAGGGGCCCCGCCTTTGCCCACGTTCCGGGGGAAAGCAAACCCAAAACCCCCTGCGAGACATGCCCTACGTCGAGACCAACGGAATCCAGATGCACTACCAAGAGGCGGGGAGCGGCGAGCCCGTTCTCCTGATCATGGGAATCACCGCCACCGGCGACGTGTGGCAGGCCCATTCCGACTGCTGGAGCGAGCAATTCCGCTGCATCATGCCCGACAACCGGGGCGTCGGCGCCACCGACAAGCCCGCCGGAGACTATTCCAGCGAAATGATGGCCGACGACTGCGCCGGGCTGCTCGACGCCCTCGGCATCGCGCAGGCCCGCGTCGTCGGGGTCTCGATGGGCTCGGTGATCGCCCAGCAGCTCTGCCTGCGGCATCCCGAAAAGGTCAAGAGCGCCGTGCTGATGTGCCCCTGGGCTCGCGTCGACCGCTACGCCCGCAGCATCTTCGAGCACATGAAGGCCTGCAAGGCGCACCTCGACAACGAGCAGTTCCTCGAGTGGATCCAGCTCCTCATCTTCACCAAGCCCTTCTGGGACAACGACGAGGCCTACGAGGGCCTCGTCACGGGGCGGGCCGAGTTCGACACCAACCCGCAGCCCCAGCCGCTGCACGGCCTGCGCGGGCAGGCGGCGGCCTGCGTCGGGCACGACGTCCTCGACCGGCTCGGCGAGATCCGCCAGCCCTGCCTCGTCATCGGCGGCAAGGACGACATCTTCACCCCCCTCTGGATGGCCGAGGAGGTCGCCAACGGCATCCCCGGCTGCGAGCGCCACTACTACGACGGTGCCGGCCACGCCTTCCACTGGGAGAAGATCGACGACTTCAACCCCCGCGTGCTCGATTGGCTGCGGGCGCACTGAGCGCCGCCGCGCCTCCCGCGAGGATTCCCGCCATCCCCCCCGAAAGAACCCCAACCCCACAACCGAAAAAAGAAGCCATGTCCAAAATCAAATTCGGATCCGAAGTCTACACCTGGTTCATGCAGGGAACCGGCAAGGGCTACGACAACAAGCTCGACCACATGATCAAGGTCGCCGCCGAGGCCGGCTTCACCGGCATCGAGCCCATGGTGCTGGAGATCTCCGAGAGCGCCCTCGGCTGCTCGCGCTACTGGCTCGGCGACTTCTGCGATCCGATCCGGCTAAAGGACGCTCTCCAGGCGAACAACATGGAACTCGCCGGTCTCGCCCTCGTCTGCGCGTGGGACAACGACGAGGAGACGCCCGCCGAACGCGAAGCGGCCGACTTCACCATGGACCTGCTCAAGAATTTCCCCGGGGCCATGCTCGGCACGGTGACGCTGCCCTCGGGCCGCGCCAACTTGCAGCGCCGCCGCCTCAACGTCGTGCGGAACATCAACACCGTGTCGGCCCGCGCCGCCGACCTCGGCATCAAGTGCTCCTACCACCCCAACAGCCCGCCCGCCTCGCTGGTGCGCACGCAGTACGACTACGACGTGGTCCTCAGCTCGCTCGACCCCGCCGTGACCGGCTGGACCCCCGACGTGGGGCACATCATCCGCGGGGGCATGGACGTGATCGAGACACTGAACAAGTGGCAGCACCTCGTCAACCACATCCACTACAAGGACTTCAGCGGCAACGGTCCCGAGCCCTGGGCGCAGATGGGCACGGGCAAGCTCGACTTCCACCGCATCACCGAATGGCTCACCCTCCGCAACTACGAGGGCTGGATCATCTGCGAGGACGAGGCCCACATCGCCATCGAGGATCCCGACGGGGTCACCATGCAGAACGGCGAATGGTGCCGGGAAAACCTCCATCCGCTCGTCGGCCTCTGATGGCGGCGGATCAAGAGGGTTCGGTCGCCGACCCAACCCTCTTGGGTGGCGGCCAAGAGGGTTGGCCGGCGGACCCGACAGGGTTGGGTCGCCCATGAAGCCCGAGGAAATGGCCGGAGCCTCCCGTGGGCCTGCGGGCGCATTGCTGCGCGATCTCGCCTCGCCCCCGCGCGGGCGGCGCTGGCGGCCCGTCGGCGACTGGCTCG
>SLGN01000552.1 GCA_007123695.1 Verrucomicrobiales bacterium | reverse complement strand
GCCGAGGCGAGGTAGAGTTCACCGCCGTTGATTCGGACCGAGGAGGTGTTCGTCATCTGGCCTGGCTCGGAAATCTGGAGCCGACCCGCGTTGATCACCGTCGCGCCGGTGTAGGTTTTGGGTTCCTGGGTGAAGCGCAGCTCGCCGGGACCGTCCTTGACGAAGCCGCCGGGTCCGGTGAGGTCACCTTGAAACTGGAGTCGCTCGTCTTCGTTCCGGACGTCGATGCGGTGCAGGCCGGCGGCGAGGGTGGTCGTGCTGGCATCGCCGAAGGTGAGGCGGTCCGTGCCGTCGAAGACGAAGTTTCCGCTGATGACGGCGTCGCCCGCGAAGGTGCGGTTCGAATCGGTCACGATGCGGCCGCCGTTGATCTGGAGCGTCCCGCTACCGAAGACGTCGCCCGAAGTGTGAATTTCTAGAGTTCCCGAATCGAGCCGGAAGGTTCCGGAGAAGCCCGTGTTCTCCTGTTGGAACCGGATGGCCCGCAGCAGGTTTCCGTCGAGTCCCGAGGTGTCGTTGTAGACCACTGTGCCCGCCCCCGCGATGGTCCCTCCGGCCCCGTTCGTCGTGAAATTCAATCGTGAGCTATCGTCGGGGCTGGCGTTGTCGATGCGGAGAACCTGGCCGGCGCCGACCGCGAGGCTGGCGCCGTTCCGGATCTGGAGATTGCCGCCGGCGTTCCCCGTGAAGGTCAAGGTGGAGACGCCCGAGGTGCTTTGGAAAAAAAGCTGGCCGTTGCGGAGGCTGTCGTTCTCGTTCGGATCGATCGTCCATGCGAGCGAGCCGACGGTGAAGGGGCCTCCGTTCGCGTTGATGGTCCGGTTTCCGCTGCCCGAAAGGCGGTTGATGACAGCGGCGGCGTCGATGCTGTTGGGAACCACCGCCGGAGTCCAGTTCCCTGCGGAATTCCAATCGCGGTTGTTCGAGTTGGTGAAGTTCAGGGTCTGGCCGCGGGCCGTAGATGACAGCATGCCGAACAGCGCTGCGAGCAACCATGCGGCGGCAGCGATTTGGAAAGGATACAAGCGGGGGTGCATCTGTCGATTCGGCGCGAACCAACTTCAGAAAACCTCCGAAGCGAATGGAGAAATGTGACGACTTTGTCACCTGCTGGCGCTTCTCGCTTCTTGACGCCGAGGGCCGTAGGATGCTTCGGTCCCGGAATGTTCTCCAACGGCCCGACATGCTTTTGGCGTTTCGCCGCCGCCCTCTTCCTGTTCGGAGCGGCCGGCGCGGCCGGCGCGGACGAAGCGCCGTCGGCACGTTCCTCCTCGGAGCGATCGGTCTTCTGCACCTTCAAGGATCCGGCTGGCGGCGGCGTCGTCGAATACCGCATCGACAAGGCCTCGGGCCGCATCGTCGACGAGAGCATCATCGCCCAGGACCGGGCGTTTTTCCGGCCCCACAAGATTGCCCTGACCGAGGACGGACGCTACCTGCTGGCCACCTCGCAGCACGCCGCCCTCAAGAACCTCCTCCTCGCGGACCTTGCCTCGGGCGAATCCCGCTTCCTCTCCGTCGATCGCAAGCCCGACGACCTCGACGCGTGGAGCGACCGATTCGTGATCGGCGCCGACTCCCACATGTGCTACATCGTCGATGCCGGAGCAGGGAAGGTTGCCCATAGCTGGTTCGGGCGGCACCAGACCAGCCCGGCGGGACGCCGCATCGAGTATGTCCGAACCACCCCCGACGGCACCGCGTGGACGAGCTGGCAGAAGGACAGCCCCGGCGGCAGGCTCAAGGGCAGCCGGGTCGTCGCGATCGACGCCGCCACCGGCAAGACCCTCGCCGACCTGCGCATGCCCCGCAGCATGGACCACCTCAATCTCGCCGACCGCAAGGAGCGCGGACCCAACCCCGAGATCATCCTGCCCTCGCCGCGCACCAACACCCTGCTTCTTTCCATGGACCTCTACGGCGGCGTCGCCATGGCCGACCTCGACGCCGCGCGCGAAGGCCGCTGGCAGAGCCTCAGCTACCATTCCGTCGCCCCCGACTCCACCTGGGGAGGCGCCTTCCCCGACCGCGCCGTGCTCGTCGAGTCGGGCGGCAAGGACTTCGCCCTCGTAGCCAATGCCGGCGCCGCTGGAGGCGTCTCTTGGATCGACCTCGCCGAACGCCGCATCCTGCAGCGCATCGAGGCGCCGCCCGGAATCGCCGCTCCCGTCGCGGTCGCCGGGGGACGCCTCATTGCGGGGCCGATTCCGGGGAAGGCGAAGCGCCGCAGCTTCGGAGAGCTGCGCGAGACGCGCCTGCCCCGCGCGGAGCTCGCCGTCTTCGAGGTGTCCGGACCCGCCTCCGCCCCCCGGCTTGCCCTCCGCACCGTCGCTCTTCCCACGCCCGCCAGCGCCATCGCTGCCATCGATCCCGGCTCCAAGGATCTCGTCTTTCTCGTTGCTGGAGACGAAGTCCTCGTTGCGAAGGCATCCAGCGGGGAAATCATCGACCGCCGCCCCCTCAACGGCGGGCGGCAAATCCAGCGCATCGCCTCGCGATAAGTCCCCGGTGGCAGCCCTCGGCACGCCAAAAAGCGCGAACGCGCCGTGTCCAGCGGCGAAATAGGCGAAATTTTCCCTTTCCCTGCGCGTATCAATTTTGGCAGCCTTTGCCAAATCCCATGAAATCCGTACTCTTCGCCATTCTTCTTCTCGTCGCGCCCGTCCTCCTGTCCGCGCAAAACGACGCTTCTGCCGCCGGGGAAAAGGCCGGAGACGGGAAAAAGGCATCGGCATCCTCCCCGGACAAAGCGCCCGAAGGAAAAACGGGCAAGGGCAAGGGCAGGGGCGAAGGCCGGGGCAAAGGGAAAGGCAAGGGGAAGGGCGCAGCCGTGAGGGGCTCGGGCGGTTCGGAAAGCCTCGCCGATCTCCGGTCCAGATTCGAGGCCAACCCCGAAGATCCCGAGAACTGGATCGCTCTCGCGCGGGCCCACGAGGCACGCGCCCTCAAGCTGCTCGAGCAAGCCCGCGAAAGGTTCCCCGACGGATCCGCCACCGAGGCGCTTGCCGAGTCATACCTGCGTGCCGGACGAGGGCAGGAGGCCCTCGACCTGCTGGAGGAGGCGATGCGCTCCTCCTCCAAGGACGGCGCCTACTGGCTGCGACTCGGACGCATCGCCGCCAGACTGGGGGGCGCGATCGACGAAAACAACCGCAACCGCCTCTTCGACCGTGCCGTCGAACACGCCGACGGCAACATCGAAGTGCTGACCGAGGCCTCAGACTACTATCTCGCCACCGGCCAGGCCGATCAAGCCCGTGCCGTCTGCCGCGAAGCTCTCGACGCCGATCCGAAAGCCGTCGCCCCGCGCCTGCGGCTCTCCCTCATCCACGAGCGCGAAGGCGACTCGCGCGAAGCTCTCGCGCTGCTCGAAGAGTCCCTCCTGCTCGACCGGTCCAATCCCGAGGTGCGCCGCGCTCTCGGCGGCTTTCTCCTTCGCCAGCAGCGGCTCTCCGAAGCCGTTCCGCACCTCCGCAAGTCTCTCGAAGCAGAAGGCGCCACCGAGCGCGACTTCAGCGCCGTCGCCCGCCTCATGGTCGAGGCCGAACAGGTAGAGGAGTCCATCGAGCTGCTCCGGGAGGCCATCGAAAGGTTCCCCGATCAGGCCGAATTCCCTCTCATCCTCACCTTCGCGCTCGTCCGGCTCGAAAAATGGGACGAGGCCATCGAGCAGTTCGAGACCACTCGCTCGATGGCTCTCGACCAGGATCCAGACCTGCTCGACACGTCCTTCCACTTCCGCTACGGCGCCGCCCTGGAGCGCGCCGGGCGCATCGACGAGGCCGTCACCGCCCTCCGCCGCGCCGTTGGAGACTTGGAGGAAGTCGAGGTCGGAGACGACGAGGCCGATTTCGCCGCCACCGTGCTCAACTACCTCGCCTACATCTGGATCGAACGCTCGGAGAACTTGGACGAGGCCGGTCCCATGGCCCTGCGTGCCTACGCGCTCAGCCCCGAGAACGGCGCCATCGCCGACACCGTCGGCTGGCTCCACTTCCAGAAAGGCGACTACGCCCGCGCCCTCTCCGAGCTGAAAAAAGCCGAAAGGCTCGTCGAGGAGCCCGATGCGGTGATCTTCGACCACCTCGGCCAGACTCTTGCCAAGCTCGGAGAAACCGAACTCGCCGCCGACTACTTCCGCCGTGCCTCGCGGCTCGAACCGGAAAAAACCGAATACGAGGAACGCCTCAAAGCTCTCGAGCCGGATGCGAAGAAGGACCCGGAAAAAGAGAAGGACGACGGCAAGGACAAAAGCAAGGACGAAGGGGTGGAATGACCCCTCTGCTTGGCGCGTTTCTCCCTACACCTCGATCACCGCCTTCCGCAGCCCGGTCTCGGCGATCATTCCACCGAAGCGCTGCGGCACCTCGCCGAGACCGAGGCGGTGGGTGATCCAGGGCGCCGTGTCGATACGGCCCGACTCCATCGCCCCGATCACTTCGCCGAACTCCGCCGGCGTCGCGTTCCGGCTGGACATCACCATGAGCTCGCGCCGATGGAAGTTCGGATCGTCGAACACGACCTCGCCGCGGAAGAGTCCGACGAAGACGATGCGTCCGCCATGGGCGCAGAGTTCGAAGGTCGAGTTCATCGAACCGCGATGCCCCGTCGCGTCGAAGACCAGGTCGGGCAGACCTCCGAGACGGTCATGCAGAAAGGGCGCGATGTCGCGCCCCGGCCCGGCCACGAAGACATCGGAGATTCCGAGGGCCTCGCGGCAGAAGCCGAGCCGGGCCTCGTCGAGGTCCGCCACGACGAGAGGGTCGGCGCGCTCGCGCAGAAAGGCGACCGTGGCCAGACCGATGGGACCGGCACCGAGGACCAGCGCCGTCTCCCCCGAGGCTGGACGGGCTCGGTTCACCGCGTGGCGTCCGATGCACAGCATCTCGACGAGTGCCAGCTGCTCGGCCGTAGCCGAGGCCGCGCGGTGCAGCTTCGACACCGGCAGGTTCAGATGGGGCCGCATTCCTCCGTCGCAATGGACGCCGAGCACCCGCAGCGATTCGCAGCAGTTCGGCCGGCCCTTGCGCGAGGCGGGAGATCCGGGGTCGTTCAGATAGGGCTCCACCGCGACGAGATCTCCGGGGGCGAAGCCCTCGCTCCCGCCGTTTACCGCGACCACTTCCGCTGCGAGCTCGTGCCCGAGAATACGCGGATACTCGAAGAAGGGCTGGCGGCCGCCGAAGGCGTGGATGTCGGTGCCGCAGACTCCAATGCGTCGCACGCGGACCCGGGCCTCGCCCGGCCCCGGATCGGAAAGAAGGCCGGTCCGCGTCTCGAATCGTCCCGGTTCGGCAAGCACAGTCTCGGTCTGGGGAGTCATGGGGGGTGGGAAAGTAGCGCGGCTCTCGCCTTGCGGAACCGAAATCCATCCCGGTCCGCAGCGATCCCTGCATATCCTCGAAAGCTCCTCGTCTCAAGCGGTAGTATCCTATTGAGCGAAGCCGACACAGGTTTTTTGGGGGTGGCGGGAGAACCCGCGACGAAACCCGGCGAGTCCCTTCCACCCGTGCTGGCACGCTGGCGCACTGCCGTTGCGGTCGGTTCTTGGCACCGGGCCGTCGGTGTTCTATACTCGCCAAAATGACGGACCGCTCCAGACCGCGACGGCTTGCATGCCCCGCTTCGCGCAGGGTGTCTGCAACCATCCGGCCATCGATGCAGGATCGTTTGGAGGGTGCCGCAGCACGCCGTCTGCTCTCTTTTCTTCTCGCGTTTCCCTTCGCTTTTTCCGCTTTCGCCGAGACTTCAATGTCCAGTTCCCCGGCGAGGGCGCAGGTCGCCTACAACCGCGACGTGCTTCCCGTTCTTTCCGAACACTGCTTCGCCTGCCACGGCCCCGACCGCGACGGGCGCAAGGGCGGGCTGCAGCTCGACCGCCGGGAGGAGGCGACCGCCCATCGGGGGGAAGGCGGACTCCACGCCATCCTGCCCGGCGACCCCGAGGCCAGCCTCGTCCTCGCCCGCGCCGCCGCCGCCGACCCGCAGGACCGCATGCCTCCGGTCGAAACCGGGCCCGGCCTCAGCGAGCGCGAGATCGACATCCTGCGGCGCTGGATCGAGCAAGGGGCCGCGTACGAGCCGCACTGGGCCTTCGTCCCGCCCGCCCCGGTGGAGCCCCCGGCGCTCTCCGGCGAGGGCGAGCCGCCCGCGCATCCGGTGGACCGCTTCGTGCGCCGCCGCCTCGCCGAGGAAGGCATCGACCCGGCGCCCGAGGCGGACCGCGCCACCTTGGTGCGGCGGCTTTCGCTCGACCTCACCGGGCTGCCGCCGACGCGGGAGGAGGTGAAGGCCTTCCTCGCCGACGAGAGCCCCGGGGCCTACGATCGACTCGTCGAGCGGCTGCTCGGCTCGGTGCATTTCGGGGAGAAATGGGCCCGCTGGTGGCTCGACCTCGCACACTACGCCGACACCGACGGCATCCGCCTCGACCGGGAGCGGCCCCACGCCTGGCGCTACCGCCAATGGGTGGTCGAGGCGCTCAACGAGGACCTGCCCTTCGACCGCTTCACCCTCGAGCAGCTCGCCGGGGACCTCCTCCCCG
>SLGN01000477.1 GCA_007123695.1 Verrucomicrobiales bacterium | reverse complement strand
TTCGGCCTCCTCCAGCCGACCCTGTTCCTGCAGGAGGAGGGCATGCGCGAGATCGCTCACTTCTGGATCCCTAGGTAGTGGAGGACGTCGTCGTAGAAGCCGCTCTGGTTGGCGTAGAGGGCGTAGTTGCGCGCGCTCTCGAACCATTTCCGCGTGCTCGGCTTCACGGTCTTGGCGGACTTCAGCAGATCGCGCTGCGTCAGCGGCACGATGCGGCCGCTGCGCATCGCTTCGGCGAGGGCGTTCTCGACGGCGTGGTCGAAGACGGCCTTGAGGTCGGCGCCGGAGAAGTCCTTGACCTTCCTCGCGAGGGCGGCCGGATCGAGGCCGGCGATCGGCTTCCCTTCGGCCATTAGGCGGATGATCTCTTCGCGGGCCGACTCGTCGGGCGGAGGCACGAAGACGAGGCGGTCGAAGCGCCCCGGCCGCAGAAAGGCGGAGTCGAGGTGCCAGGGCGCATTGGTCGCCCCGAGCACAAGGACGCCGTCGTTGCCCGAGGCCTCGCTGTCGAGCTCGGCGAGGAACTGGTTGATCAGGGTGCGCCCCGCCGAGGTGCGCAGGTCCTTGCGGTCGGCGGCGAGGGCGTCGACCTCGTCGAAGAAGAGCACGGCGGGCGCGTTGCGGCGGGCGAACTCGAAGATCTCGTGGAGCTTCTCCTCGGACTTCCCGATCCACATGTCGAGGATCTGGTGGAGCCCGACGCTGAGGAACTTCGCGTTGATCTCGCCGGCGGTGGCGCGGCTGATGAGGGTCTTGCCGCATCCGGGCGGGCCGTAGAGCAGCACACCGCCTCCCGCCTTTTTCCCGTAGGCCTCGAAGAGTTCCCGGTTCTCCATCGGATAGAGAATTTTCATGCGGATGTCCTCCTTCACCGACTCCATGCCGCCGACCCGGTCGAAGTCGATGCCGGGGCGCTGCTCGAACTCGATCTCGAGGTCGGAGTCGTCGAAATCCTCTTCGAAATCCTCTTCCTCGAAGCCGGCGTCCTGGTAGGCTGCGGCGCGGTGGTCGGAACCGCGCTGCGGGGTCGGCTCGCGCCCGCCCTCGGCGCGCCGGGTGCCGCCGCCCTGGCGGATGCGCCGCAGCAGTTCCTCGTTCTTTGCCGCCGGATCGATGGCGACGGCCCGCTCGTAGTGCTCGCGCGCTTCGGAGGCGCGGCCTTCGTTCAGGGAGAAGGCGGCCATCAGGATCCAGGCGGGCGCGTATCCGGGATGGTCGGCGCAGACCTGCTCGACGCGCAGGATGGCCTCGGACCCGCGCCCTTCGAGGTCGAGAATGCGGGCGAGCTGGACGCGGGCCTGGGGGTTGGCGGGATCGACGCTCAGGGCCGATTCGTAGCTTTCCCTCGCCTCGCCGAAGCTGAATTGCTCGAGGTAGGCCTCGCCGAGCATGAGCAGCAGGGGCACGTTCCCGGGAGAAAAGGCGAGCGCCTGCTTGAGTGAATCGATGTCTGCCATGGATCGGAAGAGAGGGGAGGAGTGGAAAGAAACGCGCATCGGCGGCGGGAAGCAAGTCCCTTGGAGGTGCCAATTTTTTTCACCGCGTCGGCAGGGCGCCATGGCAATCGTCTTCGGCATGATTTCTGCCTGGGGATGTGTCTTGTCTTAAATTCTTGTTTCCAGGTGCGGTCCCGCTGCTGGCGCAGGAATCGGCATTGTGACGATTTAGCCGCTTTTACGTCCTTTGGCGGGCTCTTTCTTGCCTTGCGTCCGAAAAAACCACCGGCGTTGCGGGTTCTTCCGTCGAGGATCTGAAGAACCGATCACTTCTCGGCGAGTTCTACGCCGCTCTCGGAAAGATCGACCCAGCCCCGCCGCAGCTCCGTCCCCAGGGCGGCCAAGGAGCGACTTTTCTCCGAGGAGGACTACTTCTGCTCGGTCTTCTTCGCGGTGTTCAACCCGGTCATCGACTCGGTGCGGCGATGCTCACCGGGGGGCTCCGTTGCGAGTGGGTCGCCTTTGCGAAGAAGATCGAGCCGGGCGGCTTCCATGTCTGCGCGATGGCGCAAGAGCGTGGGCTTTCCTATTGCCAGACCGACCGCCTTTCCCCGATGATGCCGGGATGACTCCTCTGCCGCGATCCGGAACGTCTCCTGCCGCCCCGCGCCTCCGGCGCTTGCGTCGAATCCCCCGCGCCCCCCTCGCCGCGAGCCTGCTGGCCGGCGGGGCCGTCGTCGTGCTCGCCGCCGGGGGCGGGATCTACGAGAGCATTTCCGAGGAGGTCCGCCAGGTCTCGCGCGCCTCGCTCGCCGCGCCGATGACTCCGGCCCAGTGGGAAGGCACCCTCGAGGAGCGCCGCGGGCAATGGCTGGAGATGCTGGGTCTCTCTCCCCTGCCCGAGCGCACCCCGCTGGAGGCCACCGTGACGGGGACGCTGGAGCGCGGCGACTACGTCGTGGAGAAGGTCCATTTCCAAAGCGTGCCCGGGGCCTACGTCGCCGGCAACCTCTACCGCCCCGCCGAGATCGAGGGGCCGCTGCCTGCGGTGCTCTATCTCTGCGGCCACACCAAGGGCAAGGTCAACGATCCCTACCAGGCGAATCCCCGATGGTTCGGCCAGAACGGCTACGTCGCCCTCGTCCTCGACCCCATCCAGCTCGGCGAATGCCAGGGGCTCCACCACGGCACCTACCGCGAGGGGCGCTGGGACTGGCCCAGCCGCGGCTACACTCCGCTCGGCACCGAGGTCTGGAACGCGATGCGCGCGCTCGACTACCTCGAGAGCCGGCCCGACGTCGATGGCGACCGCATGGGCGTGACCGGCCTCAGCGGCGGCGGGGTCGTCTCGTGGTGCCTCGGCGCCGCCGACGAGCGGGTCAAGGTCGTGGCCCCGGTCTGCCAGAGCGGCAGCATCGAGGACGTCGTCGTCGACCGATCCACCGACGGGCATTGCGACTGCGCCTTCTGGATCAACTACCGGCGCTGGTGCTGGCCCGACCTTGGCGCCCTGATCGCCCCACGGGCGCTTTTGATCGCCTCGGGCAGCGAGGACCTGCTCTGGCGGCCCACCGGCTACCGCGACGTCGCCCACCGCATCCGCCACCAGTATGCCGCGCTCGGCGTGCCGGAAAGCTTCGAACTCGTCGAAGACCTCGCCCCCCACGGCTACACCCCGAAGCTGCGGCAATCGATCTTCACCTGGTTCAACGCCCACCTCAAGGACGATCCCGCCCCGGTGGAGAGCGACGTCACCGACCACGTCGAGCCCGAGGAAAACTTGCTCGTCTTCGGCGGGCAGTTGCCGGAAAACGACCGCATGCGCGAGATCGACACCCTGCTCGTCCAGCGCGACCCCTTGCCCGAGGTCGCCAACGAGAGCGAGTGGCTCGAGCACCAGGCGCGGGCCCTGGAGCGGCTCCGCGAGACCACCCTGAGGCAGACCCGGTCGGAGGACCCGCCCCGGGCGCGCGAGATCCGGCAGGACGGCGGCGACCGCAGCGGCGCCGCCTTCGCCACCCACGCCTTCGCCACCGCCGACGGGCTCACCCTGCGGGTGAAGACCGCTCGCCACGCCGAAGCGCCCGCCGGGGTGGCGACCGTCGCCTACGCCATGCAGCCCGACGCGAACCGCACCTTCGCCGGCGGCGGCCCCTCCCGCCCCGGCATCGCGGCGCCCTTTCTCAAGGCGGGCGTCGAGGTGCGCCACACCGGGGCCACCTCGGTGGGGCCGGGCTATCTCTGGACCTTGCGCCGCAGCTACCCGTTGCTCGGCCAGACCCTGCCCGAGCGCCAGACCGCCGATCTCCTCGCCGGCATCGCCCTGATGCGCGCGTCCGCCGGCGGCGTCGGACCGGTCGCGGTCTACGGTCGGGGGCCCACCGCCCCGCTCGCCGTCTACGCCGCTCTGCTCGACCCCGAGATCGCCGAGATCATCCTCGCCGACCCACCCGAGAGCCACGAGGATCCCGAGACCCCGGAATTCCTCGGCGTGCTGCGGGTCGGCGACTTGCCCCACAACCTCGCCCTCGCCTACCCGCGGCCGATCACCTTCGTCGGCAAGGTGCCGCCCGCCTACGAATGGACCCGCGAGCTTTACGAACGGGTCGGCGCGGCCGGGCGCGTGCGCGTCGTCGGCAGCGCGGCGGAATGGCGGCCTTGGGAAGGGGGGCGGTAGGCGGCTTCTTTCCCGTCGCAGGTCAGACCGCGCCCGCCATCTTGCGTCCGATCCAGAAGGCGGCGAGCAGGGCGAGGATGGTGCCGCCCCAGGCGGGATGGGCCCAGAGCCGCAGGCGGCGCACGATCGGATCGGGTTCGGGCAGGCCGGCGACACGCTCGCGCACGACGGCCGGATCGACGGTGGCGAGGAGTTCGCCGCGGGTGAGCCTGGCCACTTCCTCCATCACGTCGAGCCGGGCCGGATCGCCGATGCGCTCGCGGGCGGTGCCCTGCACGGCCAGCGAGGTCTCGAGGGTGCCGCCGTTTTCCGCGCAGGTCATGGTCAGCCGGTGCTCGCCGTTTTCTCGGGGGGTGAAGGTGCCGGAGAAAAGGCCCCACTGGCCCTCGCCCCCGGGTTGGAGCCGCACCGTTTCGATGCGTCCCGAGGGCGCGGCGATCTGGACGACGACGGTGGCGGATTGGAGCGGCTCGCCGCCGACGCTCATGACGTTGGCGTTCAGTGTCAGGGTGTCGCCGGTGCGGGGACGGTCGGGCGAGTAGAAGAGCCGCATCAGCTCGTCGCTGGCCATGCTGCGCTGGTAGGCCATCCACCGGGCGACCTGCCCCCAGAAGCGGTAGTGGTATTTGTCCTCGACTCCTTTGCGCCAGCGCCAGGCCCCATCGGTGCCCATGAAGAGGATCTTCCCGGTGCCGTAGGTCTTCGTCGCGATCAGGGGGATGCGCCCGTGCCGGTTGGCCTCGGAGCTGTGGGTCGCGAGGACTTCGGATCCCGCCTTGGCGCGGACGACTCCCGCGTACCATTGGAAGCCCGGGAGCGAGGACCACACGTTGGCGTTGGCGTTCTCGGTGTCTTCGAGCCGGGTGAGGAGGCTGCGGGCGCCGAGTTCGGTCAGTTCGAACTGCCCCGGGGTGGCCGATCCCCAGCCGCGCGGCTGGGCGGTGTCGAGCTGCACGGGAAAGAGGTCCTCGAGCTCGGTGTCGAGCAGCGAGATCTGGTGCCCGCGCAGGCCCGGCATCAGCACCAGCCCGGCGGCCTGGGCGGCGACGTGCTGTTTCAGCGCCGAGATCTGCTCGGTGGAGAGCTGGCCCTCGACCGCGCCGACGTCGCCGAGCACGACCACGTCGAAGGAGGAGAGCCGCTCGGCGTCGGGGAAGCCGTCGAGGTAGCCGGGGCCGCCGCCGCGGGCTTCGAGGTCGGGATGGTAGAGCAGGCAGCTGACTTCCACCCCGGGATCCCGTTCCAGGGCGTTGCGCAGGTAGCGGTATTCCCAGCGGGGAAAGGACTCGACGAGCAGCACTTTGAGCTGCTCGCGCCGGATCGCGATGGGCGCGGAAAGGGTGTTGTTGGAGAGGTCGCGCTCCTCCTCGGCGGGTTCGAGGGTCAGGGTCAGCTCGTAGTCGCCCTCGGTCCGCGGCGTCCACAGCAGGGTGTCCTGGACCCGCCCCATCGCGGGCAGCGGCAGCTCGGCGGAGATCGTCTCGCCCTCGCCGGTGCTGACCTCGATGGATGCGGAATGGTTGCGCGGCAGGGAGCTGGCGAGGGTGAAGGGCAGGCGCACCGGCTTGCCTACGAGGCCGAAAGTCGGCACGTCGAAGGCGGTCACGGCGAGGTCGGGCAGCCGCGTCTCGCTGCCGACGGGGACGGCGAAGACCGGGATCTCGGCCATGCGGTAGCGCGTCGCGGCGCGCGCCGGAGGATCGCCTTCGTTCCAGTCGCCGTCGGAGACGAGGACGACTCCGGCGAGCCGGGGATGGCGGTCGAGGATGCCGGAGAGGGCGCCGGCGATGTCGGTGCCGCTGTCGGGCCGGCTTTCGTCGGGGGCGGAGAAGGATTCGATGACGACTTCGAACTGGTCGCGCAGCGGCTCCCACACTTCGGGATCGGCGATTTCCGCGGCGAGGCTCTCGCGCGGGCGCGGCGGAGCGCCGGTCTCGGCGGCGGGCACGTCTGCGGTCTGCATGCTGCCCGACGCGTCGCGCAGCACCGCGACGACGGGCCGGCGATCGGGCCGGAAGGTCTCGCGCCACTCGGGTTGGTTCAGAGTCAACGCCACGGCCGCGACGACGAGCAGGCGCAGGGCCTCGAGAGCGCCCGTCGCCGCCGAGAAGCGGCTGCGCTTCCAAATGAGAAAGGAGAAGACTGCGGTGGCGAGGAGAATGGCGATTCCGAAGACCGCCGTCGTCGGGGTCCAGGCAAAGGTCAGCTCGCTGTCGGAAGGGGTCACGGCGGGGAAAAGGGGAGAGCGTAGAGGGTTGGATGCCCGAGCAAACAGGGTTGGGTGGCGGAGCAAACAGGGTCAGGCGCGGGAGGTGAGGGGGTTCGATGCGGTCTCCGGCTCGGGCCGGGGCGGCAGGCAGAGGGCGGCTTCGGCCAGCAGGGCGAGGGCCATGGCGACGAGGAAGGCACGCCAGACTTCCGACGCGAGCGAG
>SLGN01000186.1 GCA_007123695.1 Verrucomicrobiales bacterium | reverse complement strand
GGCGAAGTTCTTTGCATAGAAAACCTGCCGGCTCTCTCGCAAAGTCAAGGGGAAAATCGCGTTTTCTTGATATTTAACTCGTTCTATTCCAATCGGTTATCTGCTTAGGTTGATGCGAATGCCTGGCACCCTATCGCCACCCGACCACCCAGGCAAGCTTAAAATATATTAAACATCTGGCCCTTAAATTGGGTAGCGAAACGCGGACTTGATTCCGCCTAGCGCCCGAGACTACCTTTGGAGACGATGAAACCATTCGCCTTTCTAATTGCCGTCTCCCTTGCCCTGGTTCCCTCGCTTCCCGCCGAGACTTGGCAGGACTCCCTCGCGAAGCTGCGGCAGGTCGGCCCGGAGGGCGAAGGCAACGCGGAAGCTGCCGAAGCTTGGAGCGAGATCACCTCCCTCGGACCCGAGGTCATCGTTCCGGTGCTCTCCGCGATGGGCGGATCCGGGCCTCTCGCCCGCAACTGGATGCGCACGGCGGTGGAGACCGTCTTCGAGCGCGAGCTCGCCGCCGGAGCGGCCATCCCCGGCGAAGCCATCGAGGCCTTCGTCCTCGACCGCAGCAAGGAGCCCAACGCCCGCCGCCTCGCCTTCGACCTCTACGCCAAGCTCGACGCCGATGCCGCCGCCGGCCTCGTGCCCGGCTTTGCCGACGACCCCAGTCCGGGGCTGCGCCGCGAGGCCGTTGCCAAGCTGATCGAGGAAGGCAAGGCCCAGCTCGAGTCCGGGGACAAGGAAAAAAGCCTCGCCACTCTCGAGGCCGCCCTCGACGCCGCCCGCGAAGTCGATCAGATCGACGCCGCGACCAAGCTGCTCCGCGAGAAGCTCGACCAAACCGTGGACCTGCCCAAGCATTTCGGCTTTCTCTCCTACTGGCAACTCATCGCCCCCTTCGACAACACTGACCGGGCCGGCTTCGACCGGGTCTACTCGCCCGAGATGGAGATCGACCTCGGCGCGGAATACGAGGGCAAGGATGGCGAGGCGGTGGCCTGGCAGGAGTACGCGACCCCCGACGACTACGGTAAGGTCGATTTCAACCAGCCCTTCGGACCCCTCAAGCAGGTCGTTGGCTACGCCTACACCGAGTTCGAGGCCGCCGAGGCTCGCGACGCAGAACTGCGTCTCGGCTGCAAAAACGCGTGGAAGGTCTGGTTCAACGGCGAGCTCCTCTTCGGGCGCGACGAATACCACCGCGGCCAGCGCATCGACCAGTATTCCCTGCCCGTAAAGCTGCGCGAGGGAAAGAACACCATCCTCGTAAAGGCCTGCCAGAACGAGCAAGAGCAGGACTGGACGGTGCAGTGGGAATTCCAGATGCGCGTCTGCGACGCCACCGGCACCGCCATTCTCGCCAAGGACCGCCGCCCCACTCCGGAGAAGGCCGCTCCGATCCGCCGCCGCAGCAAGTCGGCCCAGTGAAGCCCTCCGCACCGCCCCATCCCGACCGACCTTTCCCGATGAAGCTCCCCATCCTCCTCCTGTGCTCGATCCTCTTTCTCTCCGGCGCCGCCCGCGCGGATTGGCTCAACTTCCGCGGCCCCGGCGGCTCCGGCCACGACCCCTCCATCGCACGCAGCGTAGGTCGGCTCGGCGAGGACAACATCGCCTGGAAGGTTCCTCTGCCGGGCCGCGGCCTCGGCAGCCCCGTCCTCGTGGGCGACAAGGTCTTCGTCACCGCAGCGAGCGGCCCCGACCAGCAGCAACTCCACGTGCTCTGCTTCGCCGCCGCCGACGGTGCCCCGCTGTGGGAGCGCCGCTTCTGGGCGACCGGGCGCACCATGTCGCACAACAAGACCAACGTGGCCGCCCCCAGCCCCGCGAGCGACGGCGAGCGGATCTACGCGCTCTACTCGTCCAACGATCTCGTCTGTCTCGATCTCGAGGGAAATCTGGTTTGGATGCGGGGGCTCACCCTCGACTACCCCAATGCCTCCAACAGCCTCGGCATGGCCTCCTCGCCCATCGTCGTCGGCGACACCCTCGTCGCCCAGATCGAAAACGATTCGGAATCCTTCGCCGCAGGCTTCGACCTTCTCACCGGAGTGAACAAATGGAAGCTCGACCGGCCCAAGCTCTCGAACTGGACTTCGCCCACGGTGCTGCGCAGGGAAGGCGAGGCCATCGTCGCCCTGCAGTCGGGCAACGGCATCCTAGGCGTCCATCCCGCGAGCGGTTCCGTCGCCTTCGAACTCGGCGGCGGGGCCTCGACCATCCCTTCTTCCGCTGCATCGGGAGACGATCTCTTCATCCCCTCGAACGGACTCACCGCAGTGAGGCTCGGCGCGGACGGAGAAGAACCGAAGCAGCTCTGGAACCAGTCCAACCAGCGGCCCGGAACCGCAAGTGTGCTCGCCGTCGAGGACAGGCTCTACATCATCAACAACGCCGGCGTCCTCACGTGCAGCGACCGGAGCAGCGGGGAGAAGATCTACGAATTCCGGCTCAAGGGCCCCTTCAGCGGCAGTCCCGTTGCCGGTGGGGACGGCCGCCTCTACGTCTTCAGCGAACAGGGCGTCGGCCAAGTCGTCGACATCTCCGGAGACCAGGGCGAAGTCTCCAGCGAAGTCGAGCTGGGCGAGACCATTCTCGGCACCCCGGCGCTCGCCGAAGGCGCCCTCTACATCCGCAGCGACGGACACATCTGGAAGTTCGCCGCCGAATAGCGGGACCGTCGCGCCCCGGGCCGCGTTTCCAGACCGCTAGGCGAAAAAGCGCTCCACCTTCCGCATGGCACGCAGGAACGTCTCGACATCCTCGTGGTTGTTGTAGAAAGCGAAGGAGGCGCGTGCCGTCGAAGGCACGCCGAGATGCTCCATCAGGGGCTGGGCGCAGTGGTGGCCCACGCGGATGGCGACGCCCTCGGTGTCTAGGATGGTCCCGACATCGTGGGGGTGGGCAGCGGCGTAGTGGTAGGACAGAATCGCTGCCTTTTCCGGAGTGGTTCCGAAGACCCGGATGCCGTCCATCTTGGTGAGCTCTCCGGTGGCATGGGCGAGCAGCTCTGTCTCGTGGGCTCTCGCGCCCTCCCAGTCGATATCCTCGAGATAGCGAAAAGCTTCGGCGAGGCCGATCGCCCCGGAAATGTTCGGAGTGCCGGCCTCGAAGCGCTCGGGCGCGCGGCGGTAGGTCGAGCCCGACACCGTAACGCGCTCGATCATGTCGCCGCCGGTCTCGTAGGGGGGCATCGCGTCGAGCTTGTCACGCGGGCCGCAGAGCACTCCGATCCCGTCGGGACCGTAGACCTTGTGCCCCGAAAACGCGTAGAAATCGGCCCCCACGGCCGCCAGATCGACCGGGCCGTGGGGTAGCGCCTGGGCTCCGTCGACGAAGGAAAGCACGCCCCGCTCGCGCGCAAAGGCCGTCATTTCCGAAACGGGATTCACCGTTCCGAGGACGTTGGAGACATGGACGAAGGCGGCGATGCGGGTGCGCGGCCCGAAGAGCGAGCGCCACTGCTCCAGATCGAGGGATCCGTCGGCGAGCACCCCGGCAAAGCGCAGGACCGCTCCGGTGCGTTCCGCGAGAACCTGCCAAGGAACAAAATTCGCGTGGTGCTCCATCAGGGTCAGCACGATCTCGTCGCCTTCCCGCAGGTCTCCGGCGAGACCGTGCGCGGCGAGGTTCACCGCCTCGGTCGTGCCCCGAACGAAGACGAGCTCGTGGCTCTCCGGCAGGGCGAGGCGCTCCTTGATGTATTCGCGCGCGCGGTCGTAGGCGTCGGTGGCATCGCGGCTAAGCGAGTGTATGCCCCGATGGATGTTCGCGTTCTCATGAGAAAAGAACCGCGCGAGTGCATCGATGACTCGTGTCGGCTTCTGCGTTGTCGCCCCGTTGTCGAGGTAGACGAGCGGCTTTCCGTCAATCTCCCGCGAGAGAATCGGAAAGTCGGCCCGAAGGGCGGATGGGTCGAAGGGCATCATTTCTCAACTATACGCATCCGACTTGTTTCCAAGGAACTTTTTCAGGCCTTCCGCCGACCGCATGCGCCAACGGCTGTTCTGCCGCCTTGATTCCCGCGCTTCCTGCGGCCATGGTCTCGCCCGATCATGAGCGAGCCCTCCGCAGTCCATGCCCCGCGCGTTGTTTCCGCGCCCGGGGAACTGCCGCCCTTCTGGGACCGGCGGGCCGTCTTCCTCGCCAATCTGCTTGGCCTTTTCTTCGGCAACGAAGAGCAAACCCGCCAGCTCGCCCAGGAAGTCGGCGAGGTCGATTCCTACGGGGGGCGGCTCGTTCCCGTGGTCGATCTGCTCTTCCGCGGCGGCGGCAACCTGCTTGTGCTCGAGCGCGAGCCCGATCCGGCCCTCTGCCGCTATCTCGAAGAGGTCGCGGGACTGTCGCTGCCCGAGACCTTGGTGCTGCCCCATGCCGACTACCTTTCCCTCGCCGCCGACGGCATCGACCACCCCGGTGCACGCGACTTTCTGGAACGCCTCGGCAGCCACGGGGCCGAGTGGATCGACGGATACGTCACCGACGCGATCCTCGCCCGGCTCGCCGAGACCACCGGGAAACAGACCGTGGCCACGCCCGAAGGAAGCCGCCGAGGCAACAACAAGCGGCTCCTCCACGAATTCCTGAAGGACTCCGGCCTGCCCGTCGTCGCATGCGAAACGGCCGCCGGACCCGGCGAAGTGGCCGGCATTCTGCGCCGCTTGCGCGCCGTCGGCTACTCCGAGGCCGTGGTAAAATCGGCCCTCGGCGCCTCGGGCATCGGCCTGCTCAAGGTCCCCTCGCTGGACCCGTCGGCCGTCGGCGCGCTAGAGGTGCCTGACCATTTCTTCTACGAAGGACCCGCTCTGGTCGAGGGCTGGCTGCGCCCCGGCTCGCGCGGAATCGTCTCCATCCGCAGCCCCAGCGTCCAGCTTTTCCTCGACGAAGACGCCGTCCACCTCTACGACCTGACCGAGCAGATCCTCAGCGCCGGCAGCGTCCACGAGGGCAACGAATCCCCGCCGCCCTACCTCGCCGAGGAGCCCGCCTTGCGCGAAGAGATCCTGCGGCAGGCCCGCGCCGCCTCCGTCTGGTTGCACCGCCAAGGCTACCGGGGCACCGCCAGCGCCGACTTCCTCGTCGTGTCGAACAAAGACCGGCGACACGAGGTCTACGTCTGCGAACTCAACGCCCGCGTCACCGGCGCGACCTACCCGTCCGTGCTGGCCCGGCATTTCATCTCCGACGGCGCCTGGCTCCTGCGGAACTTGCGCTTCGAGACCCCGCTGGAGGGCGCGCGCATCCTCGACTACCTCGAAAAGGCCGGCTCCCTTTTCGTGCCCGGCCGGACCGAGGCCGGCGTCATGCCCGTGAACTTCAACTTCGGCAGCGACGGCCTCGTCCACAAAGGGCAGTTCCTCTGCCTCGCCCATTCTTCGGCAGGCAGCCATACCCTGCTGGCCCTCGCCGAGATCGGCCTGCCCTGCGTTTCCGACCGCGACTGAACTCCCACTCATCGAATTGATCGAGAACATGACCGACCGAGAACAGCTCCGGGACCAAATCGTGCGGCTCACCCGCGATTTCGTCGTCGCCGAGAGCACCGAGAACCGTCCCGACGAACGACGGCGCTGCTTCCAGCTCGTCTCGAACCAGCTCGAGGAGATCCCCGGCATCGAGCTGCGCACCCTTGAGAAGAACGGCTACGAATCCCTCCTCGTGTTTCCGCGGGGGCTCGAGCGGCCCGAGATCCTTTTCTGCGCGCACCTTGACGTGGTCGAGCATCCCGAATCCGAGCACTACCGCTCCGAGGTCCGCGACGGCCGCATCTACGGCCCCGGCGCCGGGGACATGAAGGGCCAGCTCTCCGTGCTCGTCCACCTCGTCCAGCAACTTTGGCGCGAACATCCCGGCCTGTCCATCGGCCTCGCCGTCACTTCCGACGAAGAGCGCGGGGGAGAGGACGGGGTTCGCTTTCTCGTCGAGGAGGCGGGCCTGCGCGCCGGGGTCGCGGTGATCCCCGACGGAGGCTCCCTCACCGACGTGATCGTCGAGGAAAAGGGCATCCTGCACCTGCGGCTCGAAGCTTCCGGCAGCGCAGCCCATGCGGCCCGGCCCTGGCTGGGCGACAACGCGGCCGAGCGGCTCCTCGATGGCGTGCGCCGCGTCCACCACGAGCTCTTCGAGCCCCTGCGCCCCCCCCGGGTCGATGCCGACGACCTCGCGACCCACTGGTTCCCCACCTGCGCCCTGACGATGCTCTCGTGCCCCAACGACAGCCCCAACCGCATCCCCGAAACCGCCGAAGCGGTCCTCGACGTCCGTTTTCTCCGGCCCGAGACGGCGGCGGACTGGCACGGCCGCATCTCGGAAGTCCTCGGCGAGGGAATCGAATGCGAACTGCTCATCGGCGCCGAACCGACCCAGCTTTCGCCCGAGCCGACCTTCCTCCGCGCCGTCGCCGACGTCACCGGGACCGAGCCCCGGCTCGTGCGCGCCTGCGGAGGCAGCGACGCCCGCTTCTTCCATGCCGCCGGTATCCCCGTGATGCTCTCGCGTCCACGCGTCGGCAACCTGCACGGACACGACGAGTGGATCGAGATCGAGTCGATGCTCGACTACTT
>SLGN01000320.1 GCA_007123695.1 Verrucomicrobiales bacterium | reverse complement strand
CCCTCGTCGGGAGCCACTGCGGCGACGAACTCAGCAAGCCCGGCCTCGTCCTGACCTGGCTGCTGGCGGCGCTCGGCGCTCCGAGCGCCGCCATCGGCCTGCTCGCCCCCGTCCGCGAGGCCGGGTCCCTCCTCCCGCAGGTTGCGGTCGGCGCCTTGGTCGGCCGTTTTCCCGTCCGCAAGGGGCTCTGGGTTGCGGGCGCCCTCGGCCAGGGGCTCTCGGCGGTCGCCATGGGCGCGGCCGCGTTGCGGCTCGATGGGGCCGCCGCCGGCTGGACGATCGTCGGGCTCGTCGCGGTGTTCAGCCTCGCCCGCGGGGTCTCATCGGTCGCTTCGAAGGAACTCCTCGGGAAAACCATCCCGAAGACCCGGCGCGGTCGCGTCGGCGGCATCGCGACCACCTTTTCGGGCGCGTTGGCCGTGGGCATCGGAGCCTTTTTCGCCCTCGCCGACCGCGACAGCGTGCCGACTGCCGTGCTCGCCTCCTTGCTCTTCGCCGCAGGACTGTCGTGGCTGCTTTCGGCGCTCGCCATCGGGAGCTTTCTGGAGGAACCGAGCGAAGGCGACGGCGCGGCGGGGGCCCTTCGCGAGATCATCGGAGGCTTTCGCGCGCTGCGCGACGACGCCGTCTTCCGGCGCTTCTGCATCGCCCGCGCTCTCCTCGCCGCAACCGTCCTTTCCATGCCCTTCTACGTCGTGCTCGCGCACCAGGCCAGCGGCGGACGCATGGCCGGACTCGGCTGGCTCATGATCGCCGCGAGCCTCGCCACCGCCGTGAGCGGTGCCGCATGGGGGCGGCTGGCCGACCGCAGCAGCCGGCTCGTCTTCGCCTGCGCCGGCATCGGGGCCGGGGCTGTCGGCATCGCGACCTCGCTGGTGGCGGGCCTCGAACTCGCCGAAGGGACCGCGCTCGCCGTCTACGGGACGCTCTTCTTCCTCGTCGGGCTCGCCCACACCGGCATCCGCCTCGGACGCAAGACCTACCTCGTCGATCATGCCGACGAATCGAACCGCGCCCGCCTCGTCGCGGTGAGCAACACCCTCATGGGCGTCGTGCTTCTCGCATCGGGCTCCTTCGGCTTCCTCGCCGGAACCATCGGCGAGCGGGGCGTCGTCTTCGTCTTCGCCCTGCTCGGCCTCGCCGGCGGTGTCGCCGCGCTGCTCCTCCCGGAGATCCGGGAAGAATGACGCGGCACTTACGCCCCCCTCGCCGACCGCCCCTCCGCCTCCGCGCCATGCCCGCCTTCCAGCGCTACCTCGGCATCGACTACTCCGGCGCCCGGACTCCCGAATGCGGGCTGCCCGGCATCCGGGCCTACGCGGCGTCGCCGGAAATCGCTCCCGCCGAGATCGCTCCGCCTCGCGGTCGCCGCCGCCACTGGTCGCGCCGCGACCTTGCCAACTGGCTCGTCGGAGAGCTGCGCGAGGGGCCGCGCACGCTCGTCGGCATCGACCACTCCTTCTCCTTTCCGCAGAGCTACTTCGACGCCCACGGGCTCGGGAGCGACTGGAACGCCTTTCTCGAGGACTTCCGCCGCCATTGGCCGACCCACCTCCCCGGGGTTTCGGTCGAGTCCGTGCGCCGCGGCGAGGTCGGGGACGGGTCCGCGCGGGCCGGGTCGGCCCGTTGGCGGAGGCTCGCCGAGCGGCGTTCGCGGGCCAAATCGGTCTTTCATTTCGACGTTCCCGGCAGCGTCGCCAAATCGACCCACGCCGGACTGCCCTGGCTGCTCCATCTGCGCGAGCAGCTCGGCGAGCGGCTCCATTTTTGGCCCTTCGACGGCTGGACGCCGCACCCGCAGCGATCCGTTGTCGCCGAGATCTATCCTTCGCTGTGGAGCCACGTCCATCTGCCCGCCGACCGCGACCCGCACCAGCACGACGCCTATTGCGCGGCCGCGTGGATGCGCGACCGCGACGCGGCCGACGAGCTCGGCTGCTTTTTTCAGCCCCTCCTCCCGCCGGAAGAAGCCTCCGTCGCCGCAGTCGAAGGATGGATCCTGGGGCTGGGATGACAAAAGCGTTTCGAAGTTTTTCGGGACTCAGATGTTTTCGGAAGAATGCAGTGGGCGGTCTCGAACTCCATCATCGAGGGATTCATCTCTGACCGATCAGTCCTCGATCCTCACGATGCCCCTCCGGATCGCTTCGGCGGTGGCTTGGGCGCGGTCGCTTGCGCCGAGCTTCTGGAGCACGTTGCTGATGTGGCGCTTCACCGTGTCCTCGGCGATGCCGAGCAGGGCGGCGATCTCCTTGTTCGCCCGGCCCTTGGCCACCAGGGCGAGGATCTCGCGCTCTCGCAGCGTCACCGCAGGGCCGAGGCGGAGGCCCGAGAGCCGTTCCGCGATCTCGGGGGAAAGATGACGCTCCCCGGCGGAGACCCGGCGCAGCGCCTCGAGCAGCTCCTCGCGCCCCGCCGTCTTCTGAAGGTAGCCGAGCGCGCCCCCGTCGAGGGCCGCCTGGATCTCGTCGTCGCGGGCGAAGGTGGAAAAGACGAGAACGCGCGCGGCCGGATCGACCTCGAGGATCCGCTCGGTCGTCTCGATGCCGTTCCACCCCGGCAGTTGCAAGTCCATCAGCACGACTTCGGGACGCGTCTCGGCGTAGAGCTCCGGCGCCGCCTCCCCGCTTTCGGCCTCCGCCACGACCTCGAATCCCTCCTCCAGCTCGAGCGAGGCGACGAGGCCGCTGCGCACCACGAAATGGTCGTCGACGATCATGATCTTCATGGAGCGTGCTCCTTTCTCTTGGGATTCGGCGACTCTTGTGGATTCGGCAAGGTTACGACGACGGCGCAGCCCTCGCCGGGAGCGCTGCGCCACGCGATCTCCGCCCCGATCCGGCGGCATCTCTCGCGCATCCCCATGCATCCGAAGTGACCCCGCTTGCCCGAGGTCTCCCGTTCCGCGTCGAAGCCGACGCCGTCGTCCTGGATCGTCATGGCGACACCCTCTGGCGTCTTCGCGAGAGACAGCGCGATCCGGTCCGCCCCGGCGTGCTTCATCGCGTTGGTGAGGGATTCCTGCGCGATCATGCGCAGGTGGTGGACCGTCCGCGACGGCAAAGGCGGAAGGTCGCCGGGCGGAGGGAGCAGGACGAGTTCGGGACCGGCGCCGGCGGCGCCCTGCTCGACGAGATCGGCGAGGGCCCCGCCGAGATCGGTCGCCTCGTCGGGATCCTGGCGCAGGTCCGATACGAGGTCGCGCGTCTCCGTCTGGATGCGCAGGACGAGGCGGCGCGCCCCTTCCAGAAAGCCGCGCACCTTCCCGTCGTCGACCTTGGCCGTGGCCGCGTCGAGACGCAGGGAAAGGCCCGCAAGCTGCTGCTCCAGCGTGTCGTGGAACTCCCGCGCGAGCCTTTGGCGCTCCTCCAGGGCCGCCTCGCGCTCGATGCGGCGGCGCAGGGCCGAGGTCTGGCCCGCCACCTGCCGCTGCAGCAGCACGATCCAAAGCCCCGCGAGAACCGTCGCGACGAGAAAGACGACCAGCCCGCCGGCGAGCCGCCGCGGCGTCCACCAGGAGGGCGCCCGGAGCACGGCGAGATCTCCGGGGCCGCGCAGCAGCACCACGACCCGCTCGGGTTCGACGCGGTAGGCCGACGAGCGGCGTGCCGCCTCGACCACCGCGATGCCCGCGATCCGCACGCGCGCGCCTGTTGCGAGGTCGCCGGGCAGCTCCGGGGCCTCGGCCTGGACCGATGCCGTCCCCTCGCGCAGAGTTAGGGTGGCGCCGCGTGCGCCGCGATGGATCTCCGCAAGCTCGGCCTCGACCGCCACCAGATCGCCGTCGTGGACTTCGTCGAGCAGATCGGGCAGGGCGAGCGGGCGGGGCGGTGGCGGCTCCGTGCCGACTTTGCGCGACACGACCGAGGCATCGACGAGCCGGGCGCTGAAACGGTCCATTTCCGGAAATCCGAGCACCTCGATGCGGTCGCCGACCTCCGGACGTGTCTCGGTCCCAAGCAGACGCAGCCCCACGCCCGTCTCCCCGCTGCGCAGGAACACTTCGCCTTCGGGAAAGGCCGCGAGCACTTCGCCCCCGACCCGAACCAGATGCCGCAGGGATCCCCCCACCGCGAAGTTGAGGATCTCTTCGGGAGAAACCTCGCCGATCGCCTCCTTGGGGCGCGGCGGGGCGAGGATTTCGAAATCGCTCCAGTCGCGGCACCGCAGGTAGGGCTCGACGAGCTGGCGGCGGTGGTTCAGCTCCCCGGCGGCGAGGCCCGCCACTCGCACCCGCGCATCGACGAGATCGGGGGCGCGGTCCAGCGGAGCCTGCACCCGCACCGGGACGACCCGGGAGCCGAGATCTAGCCGCACCAGCGAGACGCCTTCCTCCTCCGGCTCGAGGGTCCGCACGATTCCCCCGACCGCGACCCGCTGGTAGTGGTAGCGTCCCGAGAGCAGATCTTCGAAGCCCACCGCGATCGCTTCGGGAAGCCCCGCATGGCCCCTTACCTCGAACTCGGCGTCGCGGATTCCTGGAAGAAAGAGACCGGGATAGGTCGTCCCGCGCACCCGGACCTCGTCGCCGGGCGCCGGAGGCTCCCGACCGCCGAGCTGGAAGAAGGCCCCCGCCGCGGCATCCTGGAAGAAGACCGTGCTCGGCGGATCGACGAAGACCACGACGCCCTCCAAGTCCACCGGCATCGCCAGATCGGCCTGCTCGGCGGAGAGGGAACGCAGCTCCAGCGTCGACCGGATCTGCGCGGCGCATGGTGCCGGGCAGAACACCGCCGCGACAAGCGCGGCCCCGAGGCGGACGGAAAGGCGTCGGGAGCCGCGCATCGCAAATTCAGTCAGCAGGCCCGGCCCGTCCTCACCGCAGTTTCGGCGCAGCGACCGCAGCCTTGCCCGGACCTTCCCCCTCGTTACCTGCCGATTCCGCCGCCGACGGCGGAATCCGGCGCCACACCTCGGGCAGCTCGCCCTCCACCAGCCGCCGTCCCGCTTCGGGCAGCAAATCCCGCGTCAGAGGCACTACGACCGTGTCCTCGACGCCAAGGTTTCCCGGCAGGCGACCGTATTTATACTCCTCGTGAAGGGAGCCGTCGCTATTGCGCCGCGCATTCGACCGCTTCGGATCGGGCACCGACAGGAAGAAGAGATCCCGATCCGTGGCACGCGGTTCGCCGGGCCGATGGCGCAGCCGGGCCGAGGCGAGCTCGCGGAAAAGCTGCCGCGCCGCCCACTCCGCCGGATCGATGTAGGTGCGGCGCTCCGCGATCCACGGCGCGTAGGCCGGGTCTTCCCGCAGCTCCGCGAAGGCCGCCTCGATCTTGTCGAGAACCAGGGAAAAATGGGTGCAGCCCAGCACGATGCGGGAGAGCGGCGCCGCCTCGCCGTCGGCGCTGCGGCGGTGTTCCTCGACCAGCTCCCGCACGTCGAGCCCGACTTGTTCGGCCACCGTCCGGCCCCGCGAGGCATCGCCCTCGATCACCGCCGCGAGATCGGCGCTGCCGTGCTGCACCACTGCGGCGGGACCTCTCCCGGCCCGGCCGAGCGTGCTTTGGATGGTCTTTGGATAGACCCCGCTTTCGCAGGTGCCCACCGTCGCCATCACCCCGATGGCGCCGTCTTCCACCTCCGCCGCGAGCAGGCCGCGGGCGCCCGCCTCGACCACGCCGACCACGATCACGGGGATTCCCCAACGCTGCATCGCCGCCTTCAGGTCCTCGTAGCCGTAGGCCGTGGCCGTGTTGCAGGCGATCACGATGGCCTTTACCGGAGGCTTGTCGAAGCGCGGCCCGCCTTCCTCGCCGGCCCCTTCGCCGTCGCCGCGACCGTGGTAGCGCCGACCCAGCAGGAAGACCGCGTCCTTGAGGATGAGTTCCCGCAGATAGTCGGCCCGGCCCGACTTCGGGTAGTTGCCGTAGGGCATGTTCGCTTGGTCTCCGAGATAGAGGAAGCGTTCGTTCTCGAAATCGGGCCGTCCGTCCGGCCCCGGCGAGAGATCGTCGTTGTCGAACGCGTCGAGGGAGAGGATCGCCTCCAGCACCGTCAATCCCCCGATGCCCGAATCGAACACGCCGATGGGCAGGTGGGAAAGATCGCCCTCGTAGTCCGAAGCGTCGAAGCTGAACGGCGCCCGGCCGTCGCGGTGCGCCGCGAGGTGGGCGTCCAAAGCCGCCATCGCATCCTCCGCCGCCGCGCCGCCCGGAGGGCCGAAAAGCAGGAGCGCGGAGAAAAAGGTGGCGTGCAGCTTGGAGAGGGGCGTTTTCATGGGGGATGGCCGCAGCCTTGGGCGGACGTGCTTGGAAACAGAGATAGTCCGAAGCGGTCCGATGCGCAAGCCAAGCAGCAACCCGGTCCCCTGCCAAACGCCGTCCAATCTCCGTCCAACCGCCGCCGCCCCCGGCTGCCGAGTCCGAGTCGATTCGCCGGAGAAACTGCTTGCAAACTGGATTTTCCCCCTCATTTTACCTCCCCTTCCAGAACGGGCTTCGTTCTTGGATTTTCGGGTAGGTTCCGGAGCGGTCAAACGGGGCAGACTGTAAATCTGCTGGCTATGCCTTCGGAGGTTCGAATCCTCCTCTCCCCATTACATTACCTTAGGAGATCGCAAGTAACTGG
>SLGN01000682.1 GCA_007123695.1 Verrucomicrobiales bacterium | reverse complement strand
GCAAAGCGGGAATGAAGAGGTCCGGGGAAGCCAGCTCGATATTGATGTCCAGCCTGTCCTTAAGGCCGGGCAGGCACTCGAAGAATCCGTGAGGCTCGGGATCCGCCTTCAGGTCTACGTCGATCGTCTGCTCGCGCCAGCCGAACAGCACGGCGCAGACCCCGCCGGTGAAATAGATCGTGCCCTCGCTCGAAGCCGCCGCTCCCAGCGACCGCATCAGAGCCTCGATCCGTTCTTTGTTGGTGGGCTGGCGCATCGGAATACCGTAGACGAATGGGTCATTTGCCCAAGGACTTTTCCTCGCCCGAAGCGAAGCGCACCGATCCGCTCAGCCCGAACGACGATCCAGAATTTCACGCCTTCAACGCAATCCGCTCCGCGTTGCTCATGCTGCCGGCCGTTGCCACTCGTGAGTGATCTTTGCCCCGACCCCGCGCTCGTAGCCATTCATCGCCACGAAACGCGTCGGGTGAGGCATCACGCCCGGCTTGAGCGGCCCCACGGACGGCAGCCTATCCAGCAGATCCGTCCAGAACGCATTGTCCGGCTCGAAGCGGGCTCCGCATTCCGCCACGTAGCGCACGACCCCTTCGCTCCTCTCCCACTTGGCCAGTCGCGCGAGGGCGTCCACGTCGTTGCCGGGCGCCCCCAGCATCGCGGCGCCGCAGCGGATGGTGTGGGGATCGTAGGCGCCGCTAATCGTGAGGAGGGCCAGCGCGAGTTCTTCGTTGGTGAACTCCTCCACCCCGACCAGATCTTCCGCCGGTTCGTTCCCTTGGGCATAATGCCGGCAGCCGCGCTGGACCGCCAGAGTCCACAGCCCCTCCGGCACCGCCAGCCCCAGCCGCTTCCCCTTCATCATCAGCAGCGAGACATGGGCCGTCGTCCCGAGCCGCTTCGCGAGAGTTTCCTGCTCCATTCTGTTCATCCTAACGCCTAACCCTCCACCCCGCAACCTCCAATCCGCACCCGCCAACTCACCCACCGCCCACCGTTCAGACGCTGGTGCAAAAGGTGGCATGGGCATCCTGCCCATGGACTTCGGCTGCCACTCCGAAGGCCGAAGGAGAAAAACTGGCGATCCAAGCTCGAATATCCATAGCGATTCACGTTTTCTTGGCTTTTCGATTCTCAAACACAGGCCCATTGGCTGGAAGCCAATGCCACTTGGATTCGCTCGTTCCCTTTTCCTACATCCGCCCACCGCCAACTGTTCACCGATCCCCGTTCACCGTTCACCGTTCACCGCCCCCACTCCCCATGAAACCCCCAATCCTACTCGCCGCCTTCCTCACCCTCTCCCTCCCCCTCGCTGCCGAGGAGCCGGAGTCGAAGCTCCAGCCGCTGCGCTACAACAACCCCGGCCTCGTTGTCGGCCTCGGCGTCGGGCTATGGGCCTGGCCCATGCCGGTGGACTACAACGGCAACGGCAGGACCGACCTGCTCGTCGCCTGCCCCGACAAGCCCTCCAACGGCGTCTGGTTCTTCGAGAACGCCGGCGAGCCGGGGGAAAAGCTGCCCGTCTTCAAGCCCGGCGTGCGCCTCGGCCCCGCGAAGCACAACATGCAGATCTCCTATGTGAACGGCGAGCCCCGCATCCTCGAGCCGGGCCACGAGCACATGAAATTCCCCGAGTCGAACTTCGAAAAGCCGAAACGGATCTACCCGCGCAACAACATCCATGAGAACGGCGTGCGCGCCAACATGTGGCGCTACGTGGACTACACCGGCAACGGCGTCCACGACCTCGTCGTCGGCGTCGGCGACTGGACCGACCTCGTCTGGGACCACGCCTACGACGCCCAGGGCCGCTGGCGCAACGGCCCCCTGCGCGGCTACGTCTACCTCATCGAGAACGAAGGCAGCGACGCCGAGCCGAAATATTCCGACACCCCCGTGAAGCTCACCACCGAGGACGGCAGCCTCGTCGAAACCTACGGCTGGCCCTCGCCGAACTTCGCCGATTTCGACGGCGACGGCGACCTCGACCTGCTCTGCGGCGAATTCATGGACGGCTTCACCTACTTCGAGAACATCGGCACCCGCGAGGAGCCCCGCTACGCCGCCGGCCGCCGCCTCGTCGCCTCCGACGGCGAGCCCCTCCTCATGCACGTGCAGATGATCACGCCCACCGCCTACGACTGGACCGGCAACGGGCACCTGGACATCATCGTCGGCGACGAAGACGGCCGCGTCGCCCTCGTCGAGCACACCGGCGAGATCCGCGACGGTCTGCCCGTCTTCCACCAGCCCGTCTTCTTCCAGCAAGAGGCCGAGTACCTCAAATTCGGCGCCCTCGCCACCCCCTGGGCGGTGGACTGGGACGGCGACGGCCTCCAGGACATCATCTGCGGCAACACCGCCGGCAACATCGCCTTTTTCAAAAACCTCGGCCCCGCCGAGGACCGCGAGGGCGAGTTCAAATGGGCCGCTCCCGTACTCCTCGAAGAAGCCGAAGGCGTCCCCTTCCGCATCCTCGCCGGCGAGAACGGCTCCATCCAGGGCCCCTGCGAGGCCAAATGGGGCTACACCACTCTCTCCGTGGCCGACTGGGACGGCGACGGCCACCTCGACATCATCTACAACTCCATCCTCGGCCGCGTCGGTCTGCTGCGCGGCACCGGCGACCCCCTGCGCGTCGAGCCCGCCCTCTTCGACACCGGCTTGAAGGAATACCCGCCCCGCTGGCAGTGGTGGCAGGCGCCCTCCAGCGACACCCTCACCCAATGGCGCACCACCCCCGTGGCCCTCGACTTCACCGGCGACGGCGTCCTCGACCTCGTGATGCTCGACCAGGAAGGCTACCTCACCCTGCGCCGCGGCGGCGGCCCCGCCGAGCGCATCTTCATCGACGAAGACAACCAGCCCGTCCGCCTCAACGCCCGCTCCGCCGGACGCAGCGGCCGCTTCAAAATTTGCGTCGTCGACTGGGACGGCGACGGACGCCTCGACGTTCTTGTCAATTCGCAGAACGCCCTTTGGCACCGCAATGCCGGCGAGCGCGACGGCAGGATCATCCTCAAGCAAATCGGCAACCTCGCGGAGCGCAACGTCTCCGGCCACACCGCCAGCCCCTGCGTCGCCGACTTCGACGGCGACGGCGTGCCCGAGTTGCTCGTCGGTGCCGAGGACGGCTTCCTCTACAACATCCGCCACGCCGACACCGTCCAGTACACCGAAGACCAGCTCCAAGCCCGCGCTCCCATGGAACAGCGCGAACCGAAATTCCCCGGATTCGTCATGGAGGAATTCGTCTACGACGAAGCGCCCTTCCCCCAGTGCCACGCCAGCACCATCGCCGAGACCGACCGCGGCCTCGTCGTCGCCTGGTTCGGCGGGACCAAAGAAAAAGATCCCGACGTCGGCATCTGGTCGAGCTACTTCGACGGCGGCGAATGGTCCAAACCCGTCGAATGGGCCAACGGCGTCCAGCACAAGGGCAAGCGCCATCCCTGCTGGAACCCCGTCCTCTGGCAGGCGCCCGGCGACGGGCTCACCTACCTGTTCTTCAAAGTCGGGCCCGATCCCAAGACCTGGTGGGGCGAGGTGATGGTCAGCTACGACCGCGGCCGCTCCTTCCGCGAACGCCGCCGCCTGCCCGAAGGCATCGACGGCCCTGTGCGCGGCAAGCCACTGCAGCTCGCCGACGGCGCCCTGCTCTGCCCCTCCTCCACCGAGCACGGCGGCGACTGGCGCTTCCACTTCGAGATTCTCACCGATCTGCGTCGTCCCGAGCTCGGCACCTCCTGGCAGCGCTTCGAGCCCGAGGAGCAGCCCTACCAAGTCATCCAGCCCAGCGTGCTCACCCTCGAGGACGGCACCCTGCTCTCCCTCTTCCGCTCGAAAAACGAGAAGATCATCGCCAGCCGCTCCGCCGACGGCGGCCGCACTTGGAGCGAGCTGGAGGAGACCAACCTGCCCAACAACAACTCCGGCGTCGAGGCACTCACCCTCGCCGACGGACGCCACCTGATGCTCGACAACCACCTCGGAGGCGATCGGAAGGACGGCTAGGGCAAGCGCAACGTCCTCAACCTTGCCATCAGCGAAGACGGCATCACCTGGCAGGCCGCCGCCTTCGTCGAGAAGGAGGAAAAGGGCGAGTTCTCCTACCCCGCTATGATCCAGACCCGGGACGGTCTCGTCCACATGACCTACACATGGAACCGCCAGAAGGTGAAGCACGTCATCGTCGATCCCTCCAAGATCGAGCCCCAGCCCATCGAAGTGTTCGAGCCGGAGGGGTGAAGCCGCAGCGCTGCGAGATTGGCCGCAAAGGAACGCAAGGAACGCAAAAGGATGGGATTTCCGGTGCTCATTTTGCGATATCTGCGTTCTTTTGCGGCGATTCCGAACAGTTCGCGAGATTGGGCCGTGCGGCATGTTGCTGAGGGAGGAGCGAAGCCGCAGCACTGCGAGATTGGCCGCAAAGGATCGCAAGGAACGAGAAACTTTTTCGACTCTTGCCGGGGGGAGCGGCGCTCCATTCAGATGAGTGTTTCCGCCGCGAAGGCGATCTGGAGATCGTTCATCCAGCGGATGCCTAGCCCGCGTTGCGAACTCTCGACCCTCCGCCCCGTCACGACGCTCGAACTGGATGGACGAAATCCGGAAGCGCAAAATGCGCCACTGGGCAGGAGGAAAATTTCGGGAATGAAGGTTATTGATTTTATTGAAATTATCAAGTAGGCTCAAACATGAGCCTTCCTCCCACCTTGGCGCGGTCTTGGCGGCGCAGTGCAGGCGTGGCCGGTCTCTTGACTGGTGCCGCCCAGGCGCATCCCGACACGCCCTTTCTCTCGGACCGCTTCGGCAGCGCATGGAGCTACGCCGAGACCGAGGTCAGGGCACGTGCCTTCGCCGCTTGGCTGCGGCACCAGGGGATCGGACGCGGCGACCGCGTCGCCGTCGTCGCCCAGAACCGGGCCGAGATCGTCGTTGCCGTCTTCGGCTGCGCCCTCGTCGGAGCGGTCTTCGTCGTCCTGAATCCGAAATTGCGGCCGAAAGGCCTCGCCGCCATTCTCGCCCAGGCCGAACCCTCGGCCATCGTCTTCGACTCCTCGACTGCCGAGCTCGTCGCGGAAGGCGGAGCGGAGATGGCCCGCCTCCTCGAAATCGGTGGCCCGGCCTGGGAGGAGGCCCTTTCCGCCGAACCGCCCGAGAGCGAATGGGAAGGCTGCGACCTCGATCCCGCCTCCCTCGTCTTCACCTCGGGCAGCACCGGCACGCCCCGGGGCGTCGTCCTTTCGCAGGACAACATCACCTTCGTCGTCGGCGCCATCCAGGCCCGGCTCGGCTACCGGCCCGGCGACATGGTTGGCGTCTTTCTGCCCCTCGCCTTCGACTACGGGCTTTACCAAATCTTCCTTGCCGCCCAGGCGGGTGCGAGGCTCCATCTCGGGGATCCGTCCGAAGTCGGGCCGCGCCTTCCGCGGACCTTGCGCGAGGCCGGCGTCACCGTGCTGCCCGGCGTGCCCTCGGTATGCGCCGCCCTCATCGCCCTGGGGCGGCGCGGCCCGCTCGGGCTTCCCGCGCTGCACGCCGTCACCAACACCGGCGAGCGACTCCCGCCGTCCTACATCGAGGAACTGCGGCGTCTCCTCCCCGGAGTCGAAATCTTCGTGATGTATGGGCTCACCGAGTGCAAGCGGGTCTCCATTCTCCTGCCTCGGGAGTCGGCCGATCATGCCGACTCGGTGGGACGCGCTCTCGACGGCACCGAGGTCTATGCCGTCGATGCCGGGGGAAACCGCTTGCCGCCCGGCGAGACCGGCGAACTTGTCGTGAAGGGCCGGCACGTCGCCCTCGGCTATTGGCGCGCTCCCGAAGAAACGGCCCGCCGCTTCCGGAAGCGTGCCCCCGAATCCGCCGTCGAACTGTTCACCGGCGACGCCGGGTCGGTCGATGCCGGCGGCTTCCTCCGCTTTTCGGCCCGCAGCGACGACTGGATCAAGCACCGGGGATACCGCATCAGTCCGCTGGAGATCGAGAACGAAGCCTGCGAAATCGCGGGCATCGTCGAGGCCGCCTTGCTCCAGCGCGAATCCGACGAGACTCTGCATCTCTTCGTCACGGTCTCGGGCGGCGGCGCCGATCCCGCCGCCCTCCAGGCCGAGCTCGCCGAAGTACTCGAGGCGGCAAAGGTGCCCGACCACATCCGGGTCCTCGACGAAATGCCGAAGTCGATCAACGGAAAGATCGACCGCAAGGCCCTCGTGGAGCGTCTCGCCGATTAGTTTTGCCGATTGGGAAAGAAAACACGCCCATGCCCTACCAAGTTCACAGCCTCTCGGACGAGCCCGGACAGCGGGAAGCGGTTGCCGAATTCCTCGCGACCTTCGTCCGCGAGGGGGAGCTCGCCGCGCCGCGCCCCGGTGATGACGATGCCTCGCAGTGGCTGCGCCGCTTCCGCTGGTGGTGGGACGAGAACCCCCATATGGCTCCGGATGCTCCCTTGGGCTTCCTCCTCGAGCATGAAGACGCGGGCATCGTCGGATTCCTCGGCTACATCCCGATGCCCTACGAGATCGACGGAGCCCCGCTGCCGACCCTCGTCTCCACGACCCTGTTCGTG
>SLGN01000502.1 GCA_007123695.1 Verrucomicrobiales bacterium | reverse complement strand
TGGCCTATATGTCCGATCCCGAGGCGTTCATTATTTGCAACGGATACAAGGACGAGGAATTCATCGATCTCGCCCTCTACGGCCAGCTCATGGGGCTGCGGGTCGTCCTTGTCCTCGAGATGCCCCACGAACTCGGCATCATCGAAGAGCGTTCCGCCGCCCTCGGGGTCGAGCCGGTCATCGGGGTGCGGGTCAAGCTTTCCGCCGAAGGCGCCGGCAAGTGGGCCAAGTCGGGCGGCGAGAAAAGCCCCTTCGGCCTCAACCTCGCCCAGCTCGTCCAGACCGTGGAGCGCCTTCGCGTGCGCGGTCGTCTCGGTTGGCTCCAGATGCTGCACTGCCACCAGGGCTCGCAGATCCCCGACCTCACCATCATCCGCCGCTCCATCGAGGAGACCGCCCGTATCTATGCCGGCCTCGTCAAAGAAGGCGCGCCCATGGGCCTGCTCAACCTCGGCGGCGGACTCGCCGTCGACTACGACGGATCGCGCTCGACCCGCTCGACCAGCGCCAACTACTCCATCGAGGAATACTGCCACAGCCTCGTCGATGCGGTGAAGTGGGTTCTCGACGAGAGCGGCGTGGCCCATCCCACCCTCGTGACCGAGTCCGGCCGGGCCATGGTCGCCCACTACTCCATGCTCGCCCTCGAGATTCTCGACGTCAACCGCTTCGAGAACCGCGACGCCCTCGACGTGTCCGAGGACTCCAGCGAGGCGCTCCTGGCCCTCGCCGAAGTCGCCGGCGGCGTCAACGACGACAACTTGCTCGAATCCTTCGGCAAGGCCAACCGCTACCGCGAGGAGCTCCACGAGAATTTCCTCGCCGGCGACATCGACCTGCGCGAGCGCGCCGCCTGCGAGCAATGCTACTGGCGGGCCATGACCGACATCGCCGCCCACGCCCGCGAGATGCGCTACCTCCCCGAAGAGCTGCGCGACCTCTCCGGTCTCCTCGCCGACCACTACTACGGCAACTTCAGCATCTTCCAGTCCCTTGCCGATTCCTGGGCGATCGACTGCGCCTTTCCCGTGATGCCGCTGCACCGCCTCGGCGAGCGGCCCACGCGACAGGGAGTCGTCCACGACGTCACCTGCGACTGCGACGGCATGATCAAGAAATACGTCTCCAGCTCCGAAGTCATGGAGGCTTTGCCCGTGCACGAGACCAAGGACGACGCCTCCTACTTTCTCGGCATCTTTCTCGTCGGTGCCTACCAAGAGACCCTCAGCGACCTCCACAACCTCTTTGGAGACACCCACGCCGTCAGCGTCGACGTCGAGAAAGGGCGCGTCCGCTTTTCCCGCGAAGTCGAGGGCGACTCCGTCGCCGACGTCCTCGCCTACGTCGAGCACGATCCGAAGAAGCTCGTCGATCAATTCCGCGAGCTCGCCGAGACCGCCGTCCAGGAAGGCCGCATCACCGCCGCCCAGCGCCGCAAGGCCGTCGAAGCCTACCGCGAGGGCATGAGCGGCTACACCTATTTCGAGAGCTGAGCCAAGCTACGCCAAACGATCCCCGACTCAAAAAACGTAAAAATAACCAACCTCATTATTTGCAAAATGTGCAGGGATTGGTAGATTGGGTGCGGAGAGAGAATTTGGCACTATGAAACCACGGCGCATTGTTGTTGGCCCCGGATTTGGGAGATCCTATTACCACTGCATTTCACGGGTGGTTGACCGGCGGATCATCTTCCATGCGGGGGAGAAGGAGGTTTTCCGAGCGATCTTGCGGAAGCTGGAGCGGTTTTTGGGGGTGAGGGTGGTGACCTACTGCCTGATGGGAAACCACTTCCATCTGTTGCTGGAGGTGCCAGACAAGGAGACGATGCCGAAGCTGGATCCGGAAACGCTGCTGGAACTTCTGCCGCTGCTCTATGACGAGGTGGTGGTGGGACAGGTGGCGAGGGAGCTGGAGGCGGCGCGAAGCTCGGGGAATCTGGGCTGGGAACGTCGGATCTTGGAACGCTTCGAGCGGCGGCGCTTCGATTTGTCGGTGTTTCTGAAGGAGCTGAAGCAGCGGGTCTCGGTCTTCTGCAACCGACGAAACGGGCGGGTGGGGACCCTGTGGGAAGGACGCTTCAAGAGCGTGCTGCTGGAGGGCGGAGAGGAGACGCTGCGGACGGTGGCAGCCTACATCGACCTGAATCCGGTGCGCGCGGGTCTGGTGGAGCGTCCGGAGGACTACCGCTGGAGCGGCTACGGGGAGGCCTGCGGCACGGGCAAGGGGGCGGAGAAGGCGAGGGCGGGGCTGGCGTCGATCACGCGGGAGGGGTTGGAGAATCCCGGTGCCGAGGCGGCGGGTGGCGCGAATGCAGATCTGCCGGACTGGACGGAGGTGCAGCGTCGCTACCGGCTGCTGCTCTATGCGGAGGGCCGGGAGCAGAAGCCGGACGAGGCGACGGGGGAAGGCGGGCGTGCGGGGATCGCGGGGGAAGATTGCGACCAGGTCACGGAGGCGGGCGGTGCGGTGCCTCTGGCGGAGGCGTTGCGGCGGAAGATCCGCTATTTCAGCGACGGGGCGGTGATCGGGTCGTCGGGGTTTGTGGAAAGCGTTTTCGTACGGCTGAAGGCAGAGGGGCGCACGGGGCCGAAGCGCAAGAGCGGGCCGCGGCGGATGCGGGGGGCGGATTTCGGCGGATTGCGTTCGCTTCGGGATCTGAGGAGCGGCGGAATGGGCGAAGGAACGTCCTGAAGCGCCGAGGGTGCCGATTGTCGGTGTTTCAGGCGATCCAACAGGGTAGGGCCATGGCCCCAACAGGGTAGGATCGCGGACTCGACAGGGTAGGGTCGTTCGCCGAAGGGGGTTGGGTTTTCCGGGCAAGAGGGTATGGTGGCGGGCCGTATCGAAATGAAGCGAATCGAACTCAAGCGAAACCTCGTCGTTGTCTCTGTCCTCGCTGCGACCGCGGCCCGCGGCGAGGTCGATTTCGTCCACGAAGTCGTCCCGATCCTGCGGGAGCATTGCGGGGAGTGCCATGCGGGCGAGGAGGCCAAGGGCGGATTCTCGATCAACACCCGCGCCCTCTTTCTGGACAAGGGGGCGGCGGTGCCGGGCGATGCGGCGGAGTCGTTGTTTCTGGAGCTGATCGAGGACGACGATCCGGATTTTCAGATGCCGCCTCCGAAGAAGGCGCGCGTCCCTGTTGCGGCGGTCGCGGTGCTGCGCTCGTGGATCGACGAGGGCATGGCGTGGGAGCCGGGCTTCGCCTTCGCCGCGCCTGCCTACGAGCCGCCCTTGCAGCCCCGACGACCCGAGCTGCCGTCGGCCGTCGCGGGGCGGGAAAATCCCATCGATCGGTTTCTTGACACCTACCTCGCCGACGGCGGCCTGCCCTCGCCCGTCCCAGGCGACGACGCGACCTTTCTGCGGCGCGTCCACCTCGATCTGGTCGGGCTGCCTCCGACCGCGGGAGAGGTCCGCGCTTTCCTCGCCGATGGAGCGACCGACAAGCGCAGCAATCTGGTCGAGGCCTTGCTTGCCCGCGATCTCGACTACGCCGACCATTGGCTCACTTTTTGGAACGACCTGCTCCGCAACGACTACGCCGGCACGGGCTTCATCACCGGGGGACGCAGCCAAGTGAGCCGCTGGCTCTACGATGCGCTCAAGCAGAACCGGCCCTTCGACGAGATGGTGCGCGAGCTGGTGGCGCCGCCGACTGCGGAAAGCGAGGGCTTCATCAAGGGGATCGAGTGGCGCGGCGACGTCAGCGCCGGCCAGACCCTGCCGATCCAGTTCGCCCAGAGCCTCGGGCAGTCCTTTTTGGGCATCAACTTGAAGTGCGCCTCGTGCCACGACAGCTTCGTGGATCGCTGGACCCTCGGCGAGGCCTACGGTCTCGCCGCCGTCTATGCCGACGCGCCTTTGCAGGTCCACCGCTGCGACAAGCCCACCGGCGAGACGGCGCGGGCTTCGTGGCTTTTTCCCGAAATCGGGCAGGTCGATCCCGATGCTGCCCGGGGGGAAAGACTCGCCCAGCTTGCCGGACTGATGACCCATCCCGAAAACGGGCGCGTGCCCCGCACCATCGTGAACCGGCTCTGGGCGCAGTTGATGGGGCGCGGGATCGTCCATCCGCTCGACGCGATGCAGACGGAGCCGTGGCACGAGGACCTGCTCGATTGGCTCGCCGCCGATTTCCAGGACCACGGCTACGACCTGCGCCGGACGCTGGGCCTTGTTGCCGCTTCCTCCGCCTACGGGAGCCGCTCCGAGTCGGAGGACGACGAGGACGAAGGCGGCGACTACGCCTACGGCGGTCCCCGGAGCAAACGGCTCACCGCGGAGCAGTTCGTCGACCAGATGTGGGCCTTTTCCGGCACCGCCCCCGAGGCCTTCGACGCGCCGGTGGTGCGGGGAATGAGCGACCCCGAGACGGCGGCGCGGCTTGCGCGGCCGTCTTCGTGGATCTGGGGGCCTTCGGCGGCGGAAGGGCCGGTCGCGGCGGGAGAGCGCGTGCTCTTGCGGCGCGATTTCGCCGTCGATCGATCCGTCCTCTCGGCGGGCGTGGTCGCGACGGTGGACAACGAGTTCGTCCTCTACCTCAACGACCAGCCGGTTCTCCGCGGCTCGGACTGGAGTCGGCTCGAGTCGGGCCCCGCCACGGTGCGCCAGGGAAAAAACCGAATTCTCATCGCCGCCACCAATGCGGGATCCTCGCCGAATCCGGCCGGGGCCTTCGCCATGCTCCGCATCGTCTACGCCGACGGTGGCGAGGAGATCGTCGCCACCGGCCCCGACTGGACGGCGGCGGACAAGGTGCCCGCCGGGGAAAAGCCGGCCCAGTGGAAGCTTGGAGAAATGGCGTGGAAGCCGGTCGTGGCGGTGTCCTTGGCGCCGTGGTCGGCGGCGATCGATCCGCAGGTCGGCGAAACGCTCGCCGCTTGCTCCGTCGGGGAACCTCTTATGGTCCGGGCCTCGCTGGTCAAGGCCGATTTTCTCATGCGCAGCCTCGGTCGCCCCAACCGCGACCAGATCGTGACCTCGCGTCCGGCGGCGCTGACGACGCTCGAGGCCATCGACCTCGCCAACGACGAAGGCGTGGCCAGCGCGCTCGAGGCCGGGTCGGCGAAACTGCTCGAAGTCCACGGCGAAGACCCCGCCCGCCTCGTCGAGGAAGTCTACCTTTCCACCTTGTCCCGCTTCCCCAGCGAGGAGGAATCCACTCTGCTGCGCGAGGTCTTGGGCGAGCGGCCCGGCGTCCACGACGTCGCGGACCTGGTCTGGTCCCTCTGGATGACGCCCGAGTATCTTCTGGTGCGGTAAGTTGCGTCAATGCGGTCTTACAAAGGTTGCTGTCGCGGCCAGGATGCCGGCGCGACCGCACAGGCTGGAAGCCGATGCTACTTCTCTTTTCGCGCCGCATGCACCGCTCCGGGATCGGGTAAACATCCGCACGCCCCGGCCCTCTACGCCGGGGAGGCACCGGGGCCGCCGTGCCCGTGGGCCTTCGCCTGCCCGACGGCGATGCGCCATGCCTCGAGCATCGACTCCCGTTGCGCCGCTTCCATGTCGGGGACGAAGCGGGAGGTCTCCTGCACCTGCGCCGAGATCTCCGACGGGCTCGACCAAAAGCCGACACCGAGCCCGGCGAGGTAGGCGGCGCCGAGCGCGGTCGTCTCGAGCACCCCGGTGCGCACGACGGGCACGCCGGCGAGGTCCGCCTGGATCTGCATGAGCAGCGCGTTGGCGCTGGCGCCGCCGTCCGCCCGGAGTTCCTTGAGCGCGATGCCCGAATCGGACTCCATCGCGCCGATCACCTCGACTGTTTGCAGGGCGATGCCCTCCAGCGCGGCGCGGGCGAGGTGGGCCGCGCAGGTGCCGCGGGTGATTCCGGTGATGGTGCCGCGGGCGTGCGGATCCCAGTGGGGAGCGCCGAGGCCGGCGAAGGCGGGCACCAGCGAGACGCCGCCGCTGTCGGGGACCGAGGCGGCGAGCGCTTCGACGTCGGAGGCACGCTTGATGATTCCGAGCCCGTCCCGCAGCCATTGCACGACCGCTCCGGCGATGAAGATCGAACCCTCCAGCGCGTAGTCGGTGCGGTCGCCGATCTTCCACGCCACGGTGGTGAGGAGCCGGTTGTTCGAGACGACCGGTTCGGCGCCGGTGTTCATCAGCAAGAAGCATCCCGTGCCGTAGGTGTTCTTGGCGAGTCCGGGCCGGATGCAGGCCTGGCCGAAGAGGGCGGCCTGCTGGTCTCCGGCGATCCCGGCGATGGGAATGGAATGGCCAAGGGTGTCGGTGCTGCCGTAGACCTCGCTCGACGAGCGCACCTCGGGCAGCATCGAGGAGGGAACGCCGAAGATCTCGAGCAGCTCCGGATCCCACGACTGGCTACGGATGTCGTAGAGCATCGTGCGCGAGGCGTTGCTCGGATCGGTGGCGTGGACTTTGCCGCCGGTGAGCTTCCAGAGCAGCCAGGTGTCAACCGTGCCGAAGGCGAGGCGTCCGGCCTCGGCGCGCTGGCGGGCGCCCGCGACGTTTTCGAGGATCCACCGGATCTTGGTGGCGGAGAAATAGGCGTCGAGTACGAGGCCGGTGCGCCGGGCGATCAGCTCGTCCCGCCCTTCCTCGCGCAGCCGTTCG
>SLGN01000189.1 GCA_007123695.1 Verrucomicrobiales bacterium | reverse complement strand
TCCGGCGAGCTGGCCGCTCTCGAGCGCGCGGGCGATGGCGTCGCGGTCGCAGAGCTTGCCGCGGGCGGTGTTGACGAGGTAGGCGCCGCGCTTGAAGAGCTTCAGCGTCTCGTCGTTGATCATGTGCTCGGTCTCGGGGTGGAGCGGGCAGTTCAGGGTGACGACGTCGCAGACGCCGTACATTTCCTCGCGCGACTCGTGCCAGGTCAGGCCGAGTTCCTCCTCGACCTCGAGGGGCAGGCGGTGGCGGTCGGTGTAGTGCAGATGCACGTCGAAGGGCTTGAGTCGGCGCAGCACGGCGAGACCGATGCGGCCCGCCGCGACGGTGCCGACATGCATGCCCTCGACATCGTAGGAGCGCGCGACGCAGTCGGCGATGTTCCACCCGCCCTTGGTGACCCAGTTGTAGGAGGGGATGTAGTTGCGCACCAGCGAGAGGATCATCATCACGACGTGCTCGGAGACGCTGATGCTGTTGCAGTAGGTGACCTCGACGACGGAGATGCCGCGGTCCATCGCCGCCTGGAGATCGACGTGGTCCGAACCGATGCCCGCAGTGATGGCGAGCTTGAGGTTCGGCGCCTTGGCGATGCGCTCGGCGGTGATGTAGGCCGGCCAGAAGGGCTGGGAAATGACGATGTCGGCATCGACCAGCTCCCGGTCGAGGGTGCAGCCTTCGCCGTCCTTGTCGGAGGTGACGACGAGGGTGTGGCCGAGCGATTCGAGGTATTTGCGCAGGCCCAGTTCGCCGGTGACGCTGCCGAGGAGCGCGCCGGGCTGGAAGTCGATGCCCTTGGGGGTCGGCAGGGTTTGGCCGCCGGGGTATCCGTCGAGCTTGGGAAGGTCGTCGCGGGCGTAGCTGGTGGGGTAGCCGTCGACGGGATCGTCGTAGAGAACGCAGACAATTTTTGCCATGATGGTGGGTTTCTGGGGTGGGGTTGCGGGTTGGACTCGCGAGACGAGGGGATCGGTCCCCGCGTCGGCACTAGGGCACGTAAACCGTATGATTTGCCCGGTCAAGTGCAAGGGACGGCTTCGGGGAGCCGGACCCGGCGACGGCGGCGCGTTCCTCGCAAAGATGTTTGCATTGGAACCGAAACGAATGAGAATGTCCGGCAATGGATTTCCGTGCCTTTGCATTGGCCGCTTTCGCGGCGGTGGCTCTCGCATCCTGCCAGATTCCTTCGTCGGTTTCGCAAACGGGGGCGGGTGCGGAAGTCGCCGTGCGCATCTCCCTGCCTCCCCTCGTGGCCGGGTTGGAGGAGCCGACCTGGGGCGCCTTCGAGCCGGAGGGATCTCCCTCGGGCTGGAGCCGCCAGATCGCCGACACCTATACGCGGGTGAAGACAGGGCGCCGCGTCCTCGCCATCACCTTCGACGACGGACCGCATCCGGAAAACACCCCGCGGCTGCTCGACATGCTCAAGGCGAGGAACATCAAGGCCACCTTCTACGTGGTCGGGAACATGGTGAAATACAATCCGCAGATCCTCCGGCGCATGGTCGAGGAGGGCCACGAGATCGGAAACCACTCGGTCTCCCACGGCAACCTGGCCCGGATGTCGAACGCGGAGCTGCTCAAGGAACTAAAGACGGCGCACCAGCAAATCGTCGATGCGAGCGGCGTCGAGCCGCTCTCGATGCGGCCTCCCGGCGGAGCGATCCGCAAGGACCAGAAAGAGCTGATGCTCCGGGAGCTGGGCTATCCGACGGTGCTGTGGTCGGTCGATCCCGAGGACTGGAAGCGCCCCGGTCCGGCGGTGGTGACGAGCCGGCTCCTCAATGGAGCGAGTCCCGGCGGCATCCTGCTCGTGCACGACCTGCACAAGCCGACGGTCGACGCCATGCCGGCGACTCTGGACGGGCTGCTGGCGATGGGCTATGAATTCGTGACCGTGTCGGAGCTGATCGAGATGGACGAGAGCGAACCTTGAACGACCGGACGCAGGCCCGATACCGCGAAGCACTTCCCCAGCCATGAGCGCCAATTCCACGTCCGCATGGTTCTACCAACAAGGGGGGCAGCAATGCGGCCCGGCGGACGCGGAGACCGTCGTCGCGCTCCGCCTGTCGGGGGGGCTCGACGACAACGCCCTCGTGTGGCGCGAGGGGATGCCCGGATGGGTTCCTTTCCGGGAAAGCGAACTCGCCGTGTTGGCGGGCGTCCGCGACTTGGCGGTCATCCCAGGCGCGCCGCCGCCCGTCCCGTCGTCGGCGGAGGCTTTTGTGCCGCGCCAGGTCCGCATGCGTCCGCAGTTCGGCGTCCCGATCCGGGGATGCCTCGGTCTCGGGTGGCGGCTGCTCACGAGCCGGTTTTGGCCTTTCGTCGGCTGCTTCACCCTCGTCACCCTGATCCTGTCGGTCGCCTCCCAGCTCGTCCTGCCGAGCTTCTTCCTCGTCTATCCGCTGATGGGGGGCTTCTACTGGTACGCTCTGCGGGTGCTGCGCGGGAAGCCGGCCGACATCGAACTCATTTTCGAGGGCTTCCGTCGCCAGTTCGCTCCTTTGGCGATCTTGAACCTGATTGTGACCGCGATCACCTTCGGCATCATGATCGGGATCGCGATCGTGGTGGGCATTGTCTTCTTCGGGGTGGTGCTCTCGGTCGGATCCGTCGAGGCTCTGGACGGTCTCGATAGAGGGCTCGGTGCGGGGATGGGTTTTGGGATCTTCGTTTTGTTCGTCGTGGCGATGGTCGCGCTGATCGTGCCGCTCGTCTACTTGCAGGCGGTGGGTTCGCTGGCGACGCTGCTGATTCTCGACGGGGCGCTCGATGCCGGGGTCGCGATGCGCCTGGCGTGGCAGGCGACGAAGATGCGGTTCGTCAAGGTCGGCGTGTTTTTCTTCGTCAACGGAATCGTGTCCGCTTCGGGGATGATTGTCCTCGGGGTGGGCGTTCTTGTGACCGGCGCCTGGGCGTCTCTGGCCATGGTCTGTCTCTACGAGGAGATCTTCGGCGAGGAAAGCGGCGCCTATCCGGTCCGGTCGGCGTAGCCGGCAGGGGCGGTCTTCGGCGAATATCGTTTGCGGCCCGGCGCGATCCAGTTTCCTTTTCCTCACAGGGTCGGTTCCGGCCCCCTTTCTTCTATGGCGACGATCAAAGTGGCGTGTCCGAAATGCGGCCAGAAGGTTTCCGGCGACGAAAGCTTCTTCGGCACGGTCGTGGAGTGTCCCGTCTGTTCGGCCGACATCCGGTTTCCGGGCCGGCACCCCGAGGCGGACGCCGAGAAACCGGGCGAGGAGGGTCTTCCCGCCCCGGGCGCTTCGAGGAAGATCGAGCCGGTGCCGCCAGAGCCGGTGCCCGCGGAACCGGGGCCGCCGGCGGACGACGTGGCGGGGGAAAGCACGTCCGCCGCTTTGCCGGAGACCGAGGAGACCTCGCGCGGCGCGTCCGGCGCTGCGGAAGCGGACGACGACGCCCTTTCCGACGAGGTTCCCTCGCCTCTCTGGGGCGCGCTCTCGATCGTCTCGGGCGCCCTCGGTCTGGTGGGGTGCCCGCTGGGGGCAGGCATGGTCTTTGCTCCGCTCGCGATCGTGTGCGGGCACACTGCCTTGGCAAAGGCGCGGCACAGTCCCGTGCAACCGGCCCCGGGCCACACTCTCGGCGCGATCGGCCTGATCATCGGCTACATCGGTCTCGCCTCCACCATCGTCCTGCTGCTCCTCGCGCTCGTCTTCCTCGACCCCATCCGCGAACTCCTCGGGCAAATGCGGGATTGAGCGGGGACACGCCGGGCACGGACGGAGCGGTTCGCGTTTGTCGCTTGCATTGCCGGGGCATTCGCGTAGGAAGCCAAGGGAGGAGTCGAGGCTTCGGAATTCCAATAATTTCAGTTCTTTTTATATTGAAGATTTCCCAATCAAACGCAAACTAACCCAAGTAGAACCATGCTAGAAACTACCATAACGAACATCCGGGCCCGGGAGATCATCGATTCGCGGGGCAATCCGACCGTCGAGGTCGATGTGGAGCTGGAAGGCGGTGCCATCGGGCGTGCCGCCGTCCCGAGCGGGGCGAGCACCGGCGAGCACGAGGCCTGGGAGCTCCGCGACGGAGAAGAGGGACGCTACCTCGGCAAGGGCGTGCTCAAGGCGGTCGAGGCGGTCAACGAGAAGATCGCCCCCGAGCTGGTCGGCATCGACGCGACCGAGCAGACCTCGATCGACAAGCTCATGTTCCAGATCGACGGATCGCCGAACAAGAAGAACGTCGGGGCCAACGCCATCCTCGGCGTTTCCCTGGCGACGGCGCATGCGGCGGCGAACCAACTGCAACTGCCGCTCTACAAGTACATCGGCGGTCCCAACGCCAAGGTCCTGCCGGTGCCGATGATGAACATCATCAACGGCGGCGCCCATTCGGACGCGCCGATCGATTTCCAGGAGTTCATGATCATGCCCAAGGGCGCGCCGACCTTCCGCGAGGCGCTCCGCCAGGGCTGCGAGGTCTTCCACGCCCTCAAGAAAGTGCTCAAGGACCGCGGGCTCACCACGACGGTGGGCGACGAGGGCGGCTTCGCCCCCAACCTCGAGTCGGCCTTCGATGCGCTTGAGGTGATCGCCCAGGCGGTGGAAAAGGCGGGCTACAAGCTGGGCGAAGACATCTTCATCGCCCTCGACGTGGCTTCGTCCGAGTTCTACGACAAGGAGAAGGGCAAGTACGTCTTCAAGAAGTCCGACAAGTCCGAGAAGACGGCGGCCGAGCTCGTCGACTACTACGGCGAGCTGAAGGCCAAGTTTCCCATCGTCTCGATCGAGGACGGTTGCGACGAGAACGACTGGGACGGCTGGAAGGCCCTCACCGACAAGCTCGGGGAAACGACCCAGCTCGTCGGCGACGACCTCTTCGTGACCAACACGAGCTTCCTCCAGAAGGGGATCGATCTCGGGGTCGCCAATTCCATCCTCGTGAAGGTCAACCAGATCGGCTCGCTCACGGAGACGCTCGACGCCATCGAACTGGCTAAGGAAAACCGCTACACCAGCGTGATCAGCCATCGCTCGGGCGAGACCGAGGACAGCACCATCGCGGACATCGCCGTGGCGACCAACGCGGGCCAGATCAAGACCGGCTCGCTGAGCCGTTCCGACCGCGTCGCCAAATACAACCAGCTCCTCCGGATCGAGGAGGAACTCGGCGACGACGCCATCTACGGCGGGAAGCTCCGCTTCTGAGCCTCGGCGCCGCCGCCGCATCCACGCCCCATGCGAGACCCCGACTTCAGAGACCAGCCGGAAATCTCCCTCCACTACGCGGAAGGGGGATCGAAGCCGCGCTCGGATCTCTGGAGGCGGCTCTCGCGGGTGATGGAGGCGGTCATCTACGTGCTGCTCGCGCTCGCCGCGCTGAAGCTCTTCGGGCCGGAATGGACCCGGCGCGAGGAGCTCGTCGCGGAAAAGCGTCGCCTCGACCAGATCCGCGACCAGCGCGAGGCGGAAGTCCTGCGCCTCCGGCAGGAGCACCGTCTGCTCAAGACCGACAAGGGCTACCTCGAGACCGTGGCCCGGGATCGTCTCAACTTGCAGCGCGAAGGCGAGCACATCGTCCGGATCGAGCGTCCGGAGGAGTGATCGACCCCCCGGCGACGGGAAGGGCTGCCCCGCCCCCTGCTTCCGGGAGAAGATCTCAGAGGACTATCCCTATCTCGTCGACCACAAAGCCGCGGGCGAGCAGCCGCCGCAGATCTTCGAGTTCGAATGGCGATGGGAGGAAATGCGATAACGGACTCGGCCATCGAGACCCTCGAGTGCGGTCTCCTCGTGGCCGGGGGCGGGATCGCCGGCGTCTGCTGCGCCCTCGCAGCGGCACGTCTCGGCGTGAAAGTGGTCCTCTGCCAGGACCGACCGGTTCTTGGCGGCAACGCCTCCAGCGAAATCCGCATGCACATCGTGGGTGCGACCGGGCTTCGCGGCGGGACTTCCTTCGAAACGGAGGTCCGCGAAGGCGGGCTCATCGAGGAGATCCGGCTCGACCTCGCTGTGGGCAACCCGCAGCGCTCGCCCTCGATGATGGACCTTCTGCTCTATGACAAATGCCGCCGCGAGCCCAACCTCACCCTGCTGCTGAATACGACGGTGGACGGCGCGTTAGTGTCCGACGGTCTCGTCCGCAGCGCCACCGCGACACGGGGATCGACCGAAGACCGCTTCCGCATCGTCGCGAAGATCTTCGCCGACTGCACCGGCGACGGTCGACTCGGGCTCGAGTGCGGGGCGCCCTTCCGCCATGGGCGCGAGTCCGCCGACGAGTTCGGCGAAACTCTCGGCCAAGCCGTTTCCGATGCCAAGACCCTCGGCTCGACGATCCTCTTCCAGGCGCGGCGCCACGACCGTCCCATGCCCTTTTCTCCGCCACCTTGGGCGAGAAAATTCCGGGCCGAGGACTTCCGCCTGCGCCCCTTCGGAAAGCCCGGTTCGGACCTCGGGCTCGAATACGGCTACTGGTGGGCGGAGTGGGGCGGCTGCCTCGACACCATAAGCGACAACGAGCGCATCCGCGACGAGCTCCTCTCCATCGTCCTCGGGATCTGGGACCACATCAAGAACGAGTCCGGCGCGGACGCTTCCCACTGGGCCCTCGACTGGTTCGGCTTCGTGCCGGGCAAG
>SLGN01000242.1 GCA_007123695.1 Verrucomicrobiales bacterium | reverse complement strand
TGCAGTGGTAATAGGCCCTTCCAGATCCGGGGCCAACGAGGATTCGACGTGGTTTCATTGATAGCTTAATTCAGATTCCTTTGGCAGACGCCATCTTTCCATCATCCGCCGCAAACCCAATGATTGCAAATTAACAGGTTGGCTTACAATCGGGTTTGAGCAAATCTTTTGAAAAATAAATAGGTTGGAAGTTTGTTTTGGGCTTTGGTGCGCCTTGGGCGAGCCGTTAGGGGGTGGCTTAGGTGCGCTGGCCGCTGGCTTGCAGGACGCTTTCGAAGACGGCGATGTCGTGGGCGGCGTCCCAGGCGAGTTTTTTCTCGCCTCGTAGGACTTTGGCAAGATCGATGAACTCGCCGTCGTAGCGACCCTTCGGCACTTCAAGGTGAAGGTCTTGCAACCCTTTTTTGTAGCCACCCCGGTCCCCGGTCAGGGAAAGGCGGACTCGGCCGGATTCGAGCGGCAGGATCTCGAGGACTCCCGCAGTGCCGGCGACGCTGAAGCGGCGGCGAGGACCGCCGAAAGGATCGGCGTGGTTGCACCGCACGACCGCCGTGGCCTTGGGGTAGACGAGGACGGCGGCCTGGTTGTCCTGCACGCCGTCGTCGCCGACGGGGGTGGAGAAGGGGACGACCTTCTCGGGTCGCCCCAGCAGGGTCACGACGATGTCGACGAGATGGCAGGCGAGTTCGAACATTCCGCCTCCGGGAAGCGCGGCAAGTTTCCTCCGGGTGGCAGGGTCGGCGAGCTTTCCCATGCTGGCGTCGATCTCGGTGATTTCGCCGAGCCACCCCTCCTCGACGGCCCGGAAAAGCAACTCGAAAGCGGGATTGTAGCGCAGCATGTAACCCATCTGCACGGTGAGTCCGGCGGACTCGGCGGCGAGGCGCATGCGGCGGAATTCCTCGAGCCCGAGGGCTCCCGGCTTGTCGAGGTGGACGTGCTTGCCGGCGGCGATGCAGCGCTCGGCGGTGGCACAGGAGGATTCGACCGCAGTTTCTACGGCAACCATGCTTAGATCGGGCAGGGCGAGCAGCTCGTCCTCGCCGAGGCGCTCGAGGCCCCCATAGGCGGCATGGTCGGCGCGACCCGCCTCGCCCGACGGCACGACCAGTCCTGCCACCCGCCAGAGCCCGGGCAGGTTGCGCATCGCCTCCATTTTGCCGGCGGCGTGAGCGTGTCCGATCCCGATCTGTCCGGCGACGAGGGGAGCGGGCGCATCGCCCCGCAGGGTCTGCTGCGTGGAAAGGGCGGCGGCGCAGCCCGAGGCGGCGGCGAGGATCTGGCGGCGGTTCATGTGATAATGGGTCGGGGGATTCTTAGGGAAGTCGTCCAGTCTCGGCGGGTTCCAGCCGACCGCCGGATCCCGGTCCTGGAGTCAATCAAGCCCTTTCGCGTCCCTCGGGTCAAGAGAAACCGATCCGCCGGTCGCGAGACCCACGCGCCGGGGAACGGCGCACCTCCAACATTTCCCTGCCGTCGCCGCGATCCGTGCTACACTCGGCGGATCATGTTACAGGCAGGCATCGTCGGGCTCCCCAATGTGGGCAAATCCACCCTCTTCAACGCAGTCACCCGCACCCGCAAGGCGGAGGCGGCGAACTATCCCTTCTGCACCATCGACCCGAACGTCGGTGTCGTCGTCGTACCGGACGAACGGCTCGACGTCCTCTCCCAGCTGAGCGGTTCGCAAAAGACCGTGCCGGCGGCGATCGAGTTCGTCGACATCGCCGGACTCGTCGAGGGCGCCTCGGCCGGGGCGGGCCTGGGAAACAAGTTCCTCGCCAACATCCGCGAAGTCGATGCCATCGTGCAGGTGGTGCGCTGCTTCGAAAACGACGATATCATCCACGAGCTTGGCTCGGTCGATCCGCTGCGCGACATCGAGATCATCAACTCCGAGCTGATTCTCGCCGACATGGCCACTCTTGAGAAGCGTCGCGCGTCGCGGGAGAAGAAGGCCAAGACCGGCGATGCCGAATCGAAGCGCGAGGTCGAGCTCGTCGATAAGCTGATGCCGCACCTCGACGCCGGTCGGCCCGCCCTGACCCTGCCGCTTTCGGACGAGGAAAAGCGGACGCTGCGCGAGTTCTTCCTGCTGACCTCGAAGCGCACCATCTTCGCCTGCAACGTGGCCGAGGAGGAACTCGGGGCCGCTACCGCCGACCCGGACGGGCATCCCCTCGTCAAAAAGGTGCGCGACTACGCCGCCGCGACCTTCGGGGCCGAGGCGGTGGTGATTTCCGCGCGGCTGGAGGAGGAAATGATCGACCTTTCCCCCGAGGAGGCCGCCGAGTTCCTCGCCGACATGGGGGTGAAAGACTCGGGCGTCTCGGCCCTGATCCGGGCCGTCTACCACCTGCTCGGGCTGCGCACCTACCTCACCACCGGGGAAAAGGAAACCCGCGCCTGGACCATCCGCGAGGGCGACAAGGCTCCCGCCGCCGCCGGCGTGATCCACGGCGACTTCGAGCGCGGCTTCATCGCCGCCGAGGTCGTCCACTTCGACGACCTCGTTTCCCTCGGCTCCCACGCGAAGGCCCGCGAGGCGGGCAAGCTGCGGATCGAGGGCAAGGAATACGTCATGAAGGACGGCGACGTAGTCGAGTTCCGCTTCAACGTATGATCGCGGTTGCAATCGACCTTGAGCGAGACCGATTTCCCGGCAACAATAGCCTTGCCGCTCCCCCCATCCCCCGATTCCACGTTGAACTGGATCTCCCTCGCCTTCCGCAACCTGCTGCGCAACGCGCGCCGCTCGATCACGACGATCGCGGCGGTGGCTTTGGGCTACGCTGCGGTGAACATCCTCGCGGGCTTCGCCGCCTACATGTTCGCCAGCATCGAGGACGGGCACATCTACGAGCAGCTCAGCGGCCACATCCAGATCTGGAAGACGGGGGCGCGCGAATACGGAGGCACCGAGCCCGAGCAGTATCTGATCACGAAGGACGAATACGAGACAATCCTCGCGGCGGCGGCGGAAGACCCGCGCATCGTCCTCGCCGGGGGGATGCTGGAGGTTCGGGGCAGCATCGACCACGACGGGATACCGGCCTTCTTCTTCGGCCAGGCGATGGTTCCGGAGGAAAAGGAGACGATCCAGGAGCGCTCCACCGCCCTGCGCAGCGTCGAAGGCGCCGCCTACGAGGGTCGGAAGCTCTCGAGCGACGAGCCCGACGGCATCGGCGTGACTCCCGGCATGGCCGAAAGCCTCGGCATCGGCATCGGCGACGACGTGATCCTGATGGCGGCCGCCCTTTCCGGCCAGATGAACGCCCTCGATGCGCGCGTCGTCCAGATCGCCGACACCGCCAACGAGGCCTTCAGCAACCGTTTCCTCTTCCTGCCCCTCGAGCTCGCCCAGAGCCTCTACGACACCGACGGCGTCAGTTGCGTGCGCATCGTCCTGAAGAAAAACGACGATACCGACGCCGTGACCGAGTCCCTCCGCAGGCGCTTCGCTGCGGGGGAGTGGGAAATCACGCCCTGGCACGAGCTTTCCAAACTCTACGGACGGACCAAGCGGATGTTCGACATCATCTTCGGATTGGTTTTTGCGATCATCGCCGTCATCGTGACGATGTCGGTGCTGAACACCATCGGCATGGCGGTGGTCGAGCGCACCCGCGAGATCGGCACGCTGCGCGCGCTCGGCCTGAAGCGGGGCGGCGTGGTACTGCTCTTCGGAATCGAGAGCGCCCTGCTCGGCTTCATCGGAGCCGCCGCGGGACTCGCTCTCGCGCTCGCCGTCGAGTTCGGCGTCGCCCTCGTCCAACCGACCTGGGAGCCGCCCGTGGCCACCCGCGAGATCGTCTGGGAGATCCGGGTGCTTCCGCCGACTCTGATCGCGACCTTCGTCCTGCTCGTGCTCTTCACCTCGCTCGCGGCCATCGCTCCGGCCCGCCGCGCCGCGAAGCAGGGGATTGTCGATAGCCTCGGCCACGTGTAAGATCGACCCGCCATGAATGCCCTCCGCCCCATCCCGATTTTCGCGCTGCTGTGGTGCACCGCCACGGCCCCGGCCCAGGACGCCGCCTTGCTCGCCGCAGAGCAGTCGCGCGGCATCCTCACCGACGGCGGCGTCCGCTGGACCGTCGATGTCTCCGGCTCGAAGAAGGCCAAGTTCCACGTCGTGTCCCAAGACGGAAAGATCTTCGCCGAGGTGGTCGAACCCGCCGACGCCACGGGCCGCCGCTACCTCGCCGAGGCCAAGGGCAACATGTGGTTCTGGAAGCCCGGACTGAGCCGGCCCGTCTCGGTCTCGAAGCGGCAGCGCCTCTCCGGCGACGCCGCCATCGGCGACATCGCCTCGACCAGCTTCGTCGAGGGCTACAAGGTCGTCGCGCAGGAGGAAGGCGAGGTCGATGGCGAGCCCGCCACGGTCTACACGATGGAGGCCACCTCCTTTACCGACACCTACGCCAGGATCCGCTACTGGGTCACCAAGAAGGAAAGCCTCGGGAAAAAGGCCGAGTTCTACGCCAAGTCGGGCAATCTCGTGCGCTCCTCCTCGATGAGCTACGGGAACAAGGTGGGGGGGCGCCCCTTTCTTTCCGAGATGCGGGTGACCGATTCCGGCACCGACATCGTCCTGGTCTTCAGCGAGGTCGAGCTCGGTTCCTTCCCCGCCAGCCTCTTCCAGCGCGACAACCTCGGCGGGGTGAAGCAGGTGGGACCGAGGCAGCGGTGAACGCGGTCGCGGCGATCCGACCGCCCTTTCCGAAGACCATGCCCGCCCTGTCCCTGGCACCGGACGAACGCGAGGCGGCCGTCTCGCTGCTGCGCGAGCTGATCCGGCTCGACACCTCCAACCCGCCGGGGAACGAGGGGCCCGCCATCGGTCTGCTGGAGCGCCGTTGCCGCGATCTCGGCCTGGAGACGGTGGTCGACGGGGCCCACCCGGAACGGCCCAACCTGGTGGCGGCCTGGCGCGCCTCCCCCGCGAAGCGCCGCGGGCGCCCCTTGGTACTGAGCTGCCACGTGGACTGCGTGCCCGCCGATCCGGAGCGATGGACCCATTCGCCGTGGTCGGCCCACCACGACGGCGAGCACATCTGGGGGCGCGGCACCATCGACATGAAGGGCTTCGCCGCGATGGGCTTCGCCGCACTCGCCCGGCTGCGCCGCGAAGGCTTCGAGCCGGACCGGGATCTGCTCTACGTCGCGGTCTCCGACGAGGAGGCCGGCACCCGGCTCGGTTCGCGCTGGCTCGTCGAGGAGCGCCCCGAGCTGCTGGGCAAGCCCGAATACGTGCTCAACGAAGTCGGGGGCTTCACCGTTCACCGCGGAGGGCGCCGCTTCTACCCCGTGCAGGTGGCGGAAAAGGGGGTCGCATGGCTCCGGCTTACCGTGACGGGCCGTCCCGGCCACAGCTCGCTGCCGATGCGCGGGCACGCCGTGGAACGCCTCGCCCGCGCCATCGAGGCCATTTCCGAGGCACGCCTGCCGTGGCATCCCTCGGAGGAGGCGCGCCGCTTTCTCGGCGGCTTCGCCAAGCCCCGCGGCGCCGTCGCCGAGCGGATCGCGGGACTGCTCTGCCATCCCCGGCTGGGTCCTCGCCTCCTGCCGCTGCTCGTGCCCGATTCCTCGCGGCGTGCGTCGGTCGAGGCCGTCCTGCGGAACACCGCCAACACCACCAGCCTCGTCGCCGGAGGCAGCATCAACGTGCTGCCGGGAACCGCCTCGGTCGAGATCGACGGACGCCTCGCGCCGGGTCAGCGGGCCGCCGACCTCGTCCGCGAACTCGAAGCCGTGCTGGAACCGGCCCTGCACGGCGGCTACATGATCGACCTGCTGCGCGAGTCGCCGCCCGTTTCCTTCTCCACCGAGACGCCGCTCTACCGGGCCATCGAGCGCAGCCTCGGCGAAGCCGACCCCGGCGGGCACGTCGTCCCCTCCATCGTGCCGGGCTTCACCGACAGCCTCAACTACGCACAGCTGGGCGCGCAGTGCTACGGATTCTATCCCCTGCGCCTGCCTTCGAGCCTCGACTTCGCGGCGTTGTTCCACGGCGACGACGAGCGCATCCCCGTCGAGGGATTTCTCTGGGGCGTCGAGGTGCTCGCGGGCCTGCTCCGCTCCTTCCTCTCGGAGGATGGCTGAGGCCGGAGCCCGGCACGAGGCCCGAATCCGGAGCCGCCTCCCGGCGCGGGCGGGAGCTCAAAACGGATCGGAGCCCGCATCCCCGTCGCCCTCTTCGCAAGGGGGCGCCCCGGCTTCTGCTTCTGCGTCTGCTTCTGCGGCATCGCCCTGCTCAGTCGCGGTCTCGAACTTCGGCAGGGGGGCGACAAGCCGGCCCGGCAAGGGCCGCACCCGTTCGTAGACGCGCTCGCCGAGTTCGGCAGCGACGAGGTAGCCGCGTTCGAACATCTCCATCTTGGCGTCGAGGTTGTCGATGTAGTGCAGGGCCTGCGCCTCGGGCGTCTTGGGAACCACTGGCGAACCGAATTCGAGTTCGCCGTGGTGCGAGACGACGAGATGGAGCAAGTGCAGCCGCACCCGCTCGCTGGAGGGTTCCAGCAGTTCCCAGGCGCTCTCGGCGGCGGCCGGCTCGACCCGCTCGCGCCAGAGCCGGTTCACCACCTCCATTCCCAGGGGAATGTGTCCGATGAGTTCGCTGATCTCGGTGTAGGGCATCTCGAAGCCGTCGGGCTGGTAGGCGTTTTCCCAGAGCTTGCCGATGTCGTGGAAGAGCACCCCGGCGACGAGCAGGTCGCGGTTGAGCATGGGGTAGGCCTCGCACACCTTCTCCGCCGTCCGCATCATCGCGGCGACGTGCTCGACCAGCCCGCCGCGGCGGGCGTGGTGGTAGTCGCGGGCCCCGGCGGTCCGCCGCATCCGTTTCCCGAAACGCTCCAAAAAGCTCTCGCAGAGGAGACGCAGGCGCGGATCGGCGAGACCCGCCGCAGTGGCGGCGAGATAGGCGTAGTCGTCGGCCTGCTTGCGCCCGAGCTCCGCCGACCCCGCCAGCACCGCCGCAGCCTCGTCCTCGCCGAGACCGCGCGTCGTCCAGGTGCGCCCGTCGACGGAACGGCCGTCCCCGCCGAGACCGAACTCCCCGGCGACCTCGAAGAAACGCCCCGCCAGCAGTTCGGAGCACGAACCGAACATCGGCGAGTTGTTCCAGACGCGCAGCACGAGGGTTTCCTCGGCGTCGGCGAAGGCCAGCTCGTAGAAGGGGTTGCCGGTCTTGGTCGTCTTCTCCAGCTTGCGCTGCAGTTGCGCGTGGAAGCGCAGGGAACTGAACGCGCCCGCGCCGGACCCGAGGGCCCGCTGCTTCAACTCGCGGATGGTGACGGTCTCCATGGCCCCGAGGGTAGGGCCCGGAACGGCGCGGCGCCAGAAAAAAACGGGACTCGGCAGGCGGGACGACCGATGCGGAAACCGCCGGCTTGACCGGTTCGACCCGCGCGGTCGGCTTGCCCTACTTCAAAGCGGAATGGCTGCCGTCGCAGAAGGGTGGGTTCTTCGACTGCTTGCAGAGACAGAAGGCGACGGTCTTCTTTTCCTCGATGGTGAATTTCTGCGGGCCGAGGCCGGTGCCCTTGTGGGCGCCGTCGCAGAGAGGCTGATCGCCGGAGAGACCGCAGGCGCACCACCAGTAGTCGCCGGGCTCGACTTCCATCACTTTCGGGGCGAGGGCGGCGGGTTTGGGTGTTTCCATTTCTCTGAGGTGGGGATGGGGTGGGAGTCCGGGCTTCTGATCAGTCTACGCCTGGGCCGTCCTCGCGGACGGGCGGCTCTTCGGCGTTTTCGGCGGCGTTTTCGGCAGCACGCCGCGCCTTTTCCGCGCCCTTGCGGAATTCCTCGAGGCGGGCCCCGTATTCTTCGTTTTCGGGCTCGAGTTCGAGGGCCTGCTCGAGGTATTCGATGGCCTTGTCGGGGTCGCCCAGCCGGAAGAAGACTTGGCCGATGTGGTCGAAGATGACCGGGTCGGGCTGCTCGATCAAGGATTCGGCACGCAGCAATTCGTCGCGGGCTTGTTCGTAGCGGCCCTTTTTGAAATGGAACCACCCGAGGCTGTCGGCGATGGCACCGTTCTCGGGATCGAGTTCGGCAGCGGTCTTGATGAGCTCGCCGGCTTCGTCGATGTTCTTGTCGTTCTCCAGCCACATGTAGCCGAGGTAGTTGTAGACCGTAGCGGTAAACTCCCTGTTCTCGTCCTCGGGATCGTTCTTCGCCATCATCTCGATGGTCTTGCGGAAGAGATCCTCGGCCCGGTCGAAGTCCTTCGACCGCTCCACTGCGGCGGCGAAGCGGAAGTAGAACCCTTCGTTGAGAATGTGCGGCTGCTTGTCCTGCGCCAGCTCGAGGGTGCGTTCGAACTGCTCCACCGAGGCCTCCCACCGCTCCAGGCGCCCGAGCACGAAGGTCAGGAGCAGGGGAAACTCGGCGGTGTCGGGGAAGAGGTAGGCGGTCTTCTCGAGAAACTCGACCGCCGTCTCCTCCTCGCCGGCCTCCATCATCATGCGGGCGAGAGCCCCGTATTCCTCGGCGGTGCCCTTGGTGATGGCGAGGGCGGCGCGGAAATGCGGGATCGCTTCCGTGTAGTTCTCGGCTCGCAGGAAGATGCCCGCGATCTGCTTGTGGACGTCGGCGTTCTGCGGGTCGATCTCGACGATCGCCTTGAGGGTTTCGACGAGCCGGTCCTGGTCTCCCTTGGCGGCGAAGACCTGGGCGAGCTTCTGCCGCAGGTCGATGCGGTCGGGATGGGCATCGACGAGCGGCTCGAAGACGTCGATGGCGAGGTCGTGCCGACCGTTCGCAAGGTAGTGGTCGCCGACCTTTTCCGCCACCGCCAGATCGCCGTCGGCATGTTCCAGAGCCTTGCCGTAGATCTCGTCGACCAGTTCGGCGCCGGCGAGCGCTTCGGCGCCCACCGTCGGAGAAGTCCGCGCAGCGAGCCGGCCGAGGCGCAGCCAGAACTCGGGGTCGCTCGTGTCGCGGCGGGCCGCCTCGGCGACGAGGCGGCGGGCGTCGTCGCGCCGGTCGGCCGAGAGATGGAGCTTCACGAGATGCTCGTAGACGGTCGCTTCGTCGGGGAAGCGCTCCACCGCGCCCTCGGCGATTTCAAAGGCACGCCGGATGCCCTCGGGCAGGTTGCCCTGGTAGGTGGCGACGAACTCGGATAGCGATATGTGGACGAAGGGCTCGTCGGGATGGCGCGAGAGAGTCTCTTCGAGCAGTTCGAAGGCCTCCTCCATGCGGCCGGCGCGGGCGAGGAGATAGGCCGTCTTGCGGGCGAGGACGAACTGGTCGGGCGCGTTCCGCAAGACCTCGGCGTAGGCTTCGACGGCCTCCTCGGAACGGCCCTGGGCCTCGAGACTGCGACCGAGGGCGTAGTGGGCGAGCGCCTTGCTGCGCCGACCGGACTCGTCCGAGAGCCGCAGATTCGCGGGCGGCTCGAAGAATTGATCGACGTAGATCTGCGAGAAGTCCTCGTAGCCCGAGGGCGCTGCGGAATCCGGCGCCGACGTGGAGTCGGGCTCCCCCTTGGCGGCCCCGGAGACGAGGAGGGGAAGAACGGAAAAGAGAACAAAGCAGCGGTGAACCAGATTTTTCGGACCACCAGACTGCTTTGTTTTCATCGGTAGAAGATCGACGATCAGCTCTTGTAGCGCAAACGCTTCTTGTGGCGATTGGCCTTCATGCGCTTGCGGCGCTTGTGCTTGTTGATCTTGGTCTTCCGTTTTTTCTTGAGGGAACCCATTGCGAAAAGCCCGTTGCGGGCATGGTTGCGTTTCCGATTCGACCGCCCCGGACGCGGGTCCGGAACCTGGCGGGCCGGGAGTATCGGTCACTCGATGACTTTGTTCAAGGGATATTCTATGATTCCCTCGGCGCCGTGGGCCTTGAGTTCGGGAATGAGCTCGCGGGCCTGCAGCTCGGTCAGCACCGTCTCCAGCGCGACCCACCCGTCCTGGGCGAGGTGCGACACGGTGGGACGCCGCAGCGAGGGCAGCAGGCCGGTGACGGCTTCGAGGGCCGACTCGGGCAGGTTCAGCTTCAGCCCGACCATGTCGCGGGCGGTCAGGGCGCCCTTGAGGAGCACGGCGAGGCGCTCGATCTTGGCCCGCTTCCACGGGTCGGTCCACGATTCCCGCTTCGCGATGAACTGCGGGTAGCTCTCCATCAGCACATCGACGATGCGCAGGTTGTTGGCCCGCAGGGAGGAGCCGGTCTCTGTGATGTCGACGATGGCGTCGACGAGCTCGGGCACCTTGACCTCGGTCGCGCCCCAGCTGAACTCGACCTCGGCCTTGACCCCGTTGGCCTCCAGGTACTTCTCGACGATGCCGATGGCCTCGGCGGCGATGCGCTTGCCCTCGAGATCCTTGACCGAGCGGATCGGCGAGTCGTTGGGCACGACGAGGACCCAGCGGGTCGGGTTGGAGGTGGCTCGGCTGTACTGCAGGTCGCAGACGACTTCGACGTCGGCCCCGTTCTCCGCGACCCAGTCCTTGCCGGTGATGCCGCAGTCGAGAAAGCCGTGATCGACGTAGCGCCCGATCTCCTGCGCCCGGATCAGGCGGATCTGGAGCTCGGGATCGTCGACGGTGGGCCGGTAGGAGCGCTCGGCGCCGCGGATGTTGTAGCCGGCCTTTTCAAAGAGGTCCATCGTGGGACCGAAGAGACTGCCCTTGGGCAGGCCGATCTTGAGGATGTTTTCGCTGTCTTCCGCCATGGTGGGCGGACAAGGTGGCGGAAATCGGCGGGATGTCATGCGGGTTTTTCCCGCGAGGCCAGAATGCATGCCCACGCCCCCGGGGCCAAGGTTCACTCCGCCGCTTCCCCTACAGTGACGAAGAGGAGCCAGAGCTTGCCGTCGTCGTTCTCCCGGGCGCGCTCGACCATCCCCAGGAAGGTCGGCTCTCCGAGAGGCCAAACGAGGCGGCGGTCGCAACGAGCAAAATCGCCCACAGACCCGGATGGCGAAGAATGTCCATCGACCTTTCGTGTAGGTGATCGGGAAGGGACCGTCAAGAAAAAGCGGAAGAGAAGCTTCGGGCCTTCGGGCATCTCCCAGCGGCGAGCGCCAGAAAGCCGACCGACGGCTGCCGCCGCGCCCCCTCACTGGAGCTTCCGCAGTTGCTCGGAAGTCCAGCGCACCGCCTGCGCGGCGGAGTCGTCGCCCGGATTCGAGTCGGCGTAGCTCTGCCATTCGGTGCGCGCGAGTTCGAGGTATTGCCGGGCACCGGCTCGGTCGCCGGACTTCAGGCTGGCGAAGCCGGCGAGGCCGCGGGCGCGGGCGAGTCCCTTGCGGAACTCGGCGGCGGCCTCGTCGCCCTCGGCGATCTCCTCGAGCACGGCGATGGCCAGCTTGAGGGGAGCGCGCGAATCGTCGAACTTGCCCGAATCGCCGAGGAGTTCGGCGAGATGGGCGAGACGCTGGGAATAGGAGTACTTCACGTCTGGCGCGACGGCGCGGTTCCCCTCGACGATGGGGCGGAGCACGTCGATGGCCTTTTCCTCGATGGCGATGCCGTCCTTGACGCGGCCGCCGTCGCGCTGGGCTGCGGCGAGCGCGCCGTAGATGTCGGCGAGGGTCTTGATGTACTCGGTCTCGTAGGGATTGGCGGAGGCGGCGCGGCCGAGGACATCGGCGGCCTTTTCCAGCTTGGCGCGGTCGCCGGACAGGAGGCCGATGCGGGCGAGGCTGTTGCCGAGGCCGAGATGATAGGCATCGACGGCGGCGTCGAGCCGCACCGCCCCGGCGTAGAGGTCGCCGGCCTGCTGGTAGGCCTCGCCGGCCATCTCGGACTCGCCGCGCGACTCCAACACCCGCCCGACGATGGAGAAGGACCTTGCGAGGGCGCCGACGACGCGGTGGTTCTCGGGGTCGGCCTCCTGCATCTCGGTGAGCTTGACCCCGACCGACATGGCGGCGTCGAGCGCGGCTTCGGGCCGGTCCATGGCGAACTCGCATTCGACGATTTCGAGGGAGTTGGCGTGGATGCGGAGCGAGGCCTCGTCGGCGATGGCGGGTTCGCGCGTGCGGGCCTCGGTCCAGAAGCGCGAGGACTCGGTGAAGTAGTGGCGCGCCACCGCATACTGTCCCGAACGGATCGAGAGCTCGCCGAGGGCGGTCTTGGAGACGGCGATGTTCTTCACATAGTCGGTCTTGGCGGTGCGGTCGTCCTCGAGCAGCACCGAGTAGCGCCGCTCGGCCTCGCCGAAGGCGGCGAGCGACTTTCCGAACTCGCCCGTCTCGCGGTAGATGCGACCGAGGTAGAAGAGCGCGTCTGCGGTCGAGGCGAGAAAGTCGGGGGCGTCGCCGTAGGCCTCGACGAGACGTTCGTAGTGGCGGCGGGCGGCGTCGAGGGATGCGGCGCGGGCGGTGCGGAACTCGGGCACGTCGGAGTCGCGGTTCTCCAGCACGAGGCGGAAGAAGCGGTCGCCGTTTTCCTGGGTCTCGCGCAGGATCTGGCGGGCGAGTTTAGCCTGGCCGAGCAAATTGTGCTGGTTGCCCTCGAGATCGTTGAGGACAGATTCGAGCTCCTCGGACTTCTGCTTTTCACGGTTGAGGTTGCGGCGGAAGGCCTCGGCCTGGCGGTTGACCCGGTCGTGCAGCTCGGCCTGCAGCTCGGCCTGGAACTCGGCGGTTTCTTCCACGGCACGCCGCTCCGCGTCGCGGGCCCAGAGAATCGCGAAAAGGGCGACGCCGGTCAGCGGCAGGATGGCGGCGAGGGCACTGGTGCCGAGAAGCTGCCAGCGCAGCAAGGGATTGTACTTCGCCTCGGCCAAGAGCCGCGGCAGGGAGAAGCCGCGCTCGGCGGGGACTTCGTCGAAGGCGCCTGCGGCGCCTTCGACGTGCATGGCGTGCACCGGCTCGCTTCGCAGCGGCTTGGTTGCGTCCGTCGGCTTTGCCGACGTTTTTGGCTCTTTCCGCTTCGCCGACTTCTCCGCCGCCGGAGCGGGCGCTACGGAGATGGCCTCGGCAGCAAGGGCGGCGGGTGCCGCATCGGACGGAGCCTTCTGGAGCGCCTCGTGCAAGGCGGCGGCCACCTCGACCATGGAGGCGGGTCGCCGCGAGGGATCGAGCGCGAGGCAGGCGGAGACGACGCCGCGCCAGACATCGGCGATCCGGTCCAAAGGCGGAGCGGGCCACGAGACGGCGGGCTCCTCTTCGATCCGGGAAAGGACGGATTCGGTCAGCTCGGTGATCTCGCCGAAGACCATCGCCGACATCGAGGCAAGCCAGGCGGGATTCTCCTCGAACTTGCGGCGCAGGGGATCGAGCCGGGGGAGCCGACCCGACATCAGCAGGCAGGCGACGGTGCCGAAGGCGTAGACGTCCCAGAGAAAGCCCCTGCCCTCGTTGAAGTCGCCCGTGGCGAGCTGCTCGGGGGCGGCATGGAGAAGATAGTCGCCCGCCTCGAGATGCTGCAGGCCGCCCATGAAAAGCTCGCCGAAGCCCGTGAGCTGCGCATGCGCCCCCCCTTTTTCATCCCCCGCCACGGCGATGGCGGAGGGGCGCAGGCCGCCGTGAAACTGCCCGGCTTGATGCAGGCGCGAGAGCACCTCGGCGAGTTCGAGGACGAGGTCGAGCCTCTGCTCGGCGGAGAGGGATTCGCGGACCCGGTCGAGAGTGCTGCACCGCCACGCGCCCTCGGCTTTCCAACCGTGGAAGACGGTGGCCGCCGAAGCAGGCGCGGTCGGCGAGGCGGGGACGTGGTCAAGCACGCGAACCATCCCGACCGGAGGGTCGGAGGCGGGCGAAAGGCTGCGGAAGCAGCGCAGGAGGAGGCGGTCGTTGGTTGCCTGGGCCTTGTAGACGCGCACGTGGCGGCGTTTTCCGCCCTCCTTCGTGGCCACGAAGGACCAGCCGAAGGGGTCTTCGGCGAGAAGGGCCTCAAGGCGGTAGCCGGGAATATGTGGGAGCCGCATCGGTCGGGGCGGCGGAGGGGCCGGTTCGTGCATCCTAGCTTGAAGCCTTTGGAACGGAGGAGGACGCTTGAAACTTAGAGAAGATCGCGCACGATTCTTTCCCACTCGGCTTCGATGCCGCCCCGGTCGATGGGGGAGACCCCGGCGCGGCGATACCAGTAGGCGGAGTTGCCGAAATCCCCCTCGATGGCGTGGAGCAGCCCGTGGATGCGCGATCCCATCGCCGAAGGGATTTCCTGCGCGATGTCGTGGGCCCGGTCCCAATCGCCGGCCTTGGTGTGCCAGAGTGATTCGAGTTCGGGAGAGAGGTCTGCCGGAGGCGAAACGCCCGGCTGGATCGAGTCGACGAAGCTTTCGTAGTTCATCCTGCGCAGCTTAGACTGGTTTCCCGAACTTGCAAAGTCGCCACGCGGCGGTTTAGCTGACTGGACCCTCTGGTTCCTCCGGCATGCCCGCAGCGCTTCCATCTCCCTTTCCCAAGACTGCCGAGGCCGCCAAGACTGCGGCGGCGACTGCGTGCGGGGGCGTGGCGCTGTGCCTGCTGCTGCTCCCGGCCTGCCGGACCCTCGAACCCGAAATCCCGACGGTCGCCGACGCCATCGACCAAGCCACCTTCGCCCGGATCGACCGCAGCGGAGAGGGCAAGGTTTCGCCGGCCGAGATGGCCGCCTACAAGCACGAGGAGGGCCTCGCCGAGATCGATTTCGACAACGACCGACGTATCTCCTTGGCGGAATGGAAGGCGGCGCGCCCCTCGGACCCGCCCGACGACGCCCTCTTCCACCGCATCGACAAGGACGGCGACGGCTACATCTCCGAAGACGAGGCCGTGGCCCACCTCCTCGCCCAGCCCGCCTTCGCCGAGGCCTTCCGCGCCATGGACGCAGACGGCGACGGCCACCTCGTCTGGGAGGAATATGCCGCCGGCGACGCTTCGACCCTCGACGTCAAGCTGCTGCCCCGGGGGCGTTGAGCGCATGATCGCAGGCACCGACGCCGAGCTCGTGGCGAAAGAATATCACAGAGGTGGCTCGACCCAGATTCGAACTGGGGACACAAGGATTTTCAGTCCTCTGCTCTACCAACTGAGCTATCGAGCCGTGACCGGACCGCTCGCTGGCCTTGGAGCCATGGGCGGGGGAGGAAGTAATACCCGTAAGTCGGCGAAAGACAACCGGAAAATTCGCCGGAATTCGTCGATCAGAGGGGCGGGTTCCATGCTGCGCCTGGAAAACGGCGCCGATGTCACGAGTCCGCAACAATGCGGCGGCGTGGATCGACAAAGATCCAGCAGACAGATCCCGCGAGGTAGACGCAGGCGAAAAGGATCAGCACGGCGTTCCAGTCAGTCGTCCGGGCAAAGAGCGCGCCGACGAGGACCGGAGTGGCGGCGGCGGCGAGGTTTCCGCTCATGTTGACGAGACCGAAGACCTGCGGCACGTGGGATCCGCCCAAGTCGATGCTGGCAGTGAAGGTGGGCGGGCCGGCCACGGCGGCGAAGAACGAACCGAGCGCAAGCAGGGCCACGGCCGGACCGAGACCCTTCACGAACCAGGCTCCGAGGATGAGCAGGCCGCAGGCGGCGAGGAAAACGGCGCCGACTCCGCTGCGGCTCAGGCGCAGGCTGCCGGTACGGCGCCACACGGCGTCGGCGAACCAGCCGCCGACGAGGCTCCCGGCGAGGGTCCCGACCAGGACGAGGGCCTGGAGATACCCCGAATCCTTCACCGAAATGCCCCGGGTCTCCTGCAGGAAGGTCGGGAACCAGGTCGCGAAGAACATGTAGCCGGCGGCGCGGCAGACCTGTTGGCCGCAGAGCAACCACAGCGGTCCGCTGCGCAGCATCGCGGCCCAAGGCGACGGCTCCGCCCTTCCCGCTCCCGGTGAATTCTCCGGGGCGCCCGCGCTTGCCTCGCCGACGAGGGCGAGTTCCGCCTCGTTGATCCGGGGATGGTCCGCAGGATCGTCGCGGAAGCGGGCGAGGAAGCCCGCCGTCCAGAGAAAGCCGGGCAGGGCGAAGAGGGCAAAAACGAAACGCCAGCCGAGGGACTCGACGAGCGGGCCGGTCAGGGTGGCGGCGAGGACTGCGCCGACCTGCATGCCCACGGCAAGCAGTCCGCAGGCGAGAGACCGCCGCGACAGGGGAATCCAACGCGAGACGGAAAGGCACGAAGCGGGGAAGATCCCGGCCTGGGCCGCCCCCATGACGAGTTGGGCGAGGATCAGCAGCCACAGGCCCGGTGCCGCCGCCAGCAACAGCGTCGCGACCGACCAGGAAACGGCAAATGTCGCCATCGCGAAGCGGGTGCCCCGGCGGTGCGCGAACCAGCCGCTCGGCACTTGCAGCAGGGCGTAGCTCCAGAAGAAGGCGCCCATGAACCAGCCCGACTGCTCAAAGCTCAGGCCGAGGTCCTCGCGCACACTGCTCTCGGCCACGCCGACGCCGTTTCGCGCGAGGTAGGCGAGGGCGGCGGCCAGGGCGAGCCACGCCACCACGCCGTGGCGGACGCGGGTGGGGCGGGCGCTCATGCCGGGTCGCGCGGGGTGGCAACTGCGGCGGGGGCGGCCCGGTCCGTGGCTTCTTCCCGGCGGCTCAGGCGATCCGGTCGAGCAGGTAGCCGCGCAGCTCGGCGATGGGGATGCGCCGCTGCTCCATCGAGTCGCGCTCGCGCAGCGTCACGGTGTCCCTCAGTTCGTCGCCGTTCTCCCCGAGGGTGTCGAAGTCGATGGTGACGCAGAAGGGCGTGCCGATCTCGTCCTGCCGCCGGTAGCGCCGACCGATCGCGGCGGCCTCGTCGTAGAAGACCGTCATGTGGGGGGCGAGGAGCCGCTGCACCTCGCGTGCCTTGGCGACGAGTTCCGGTTTGTTCTTGAGCAGGGGGAAGACGCCCACCTTGACCGGCGCGACGCGCGGCGAGAAGCGCATCACCACGCGGGTGTCGGTCTTGCCCTTCTCGTCGGTCACGGCCTCTTCGTCGTACGCTTCGCAGATCAGGGCGAGGACGGTGCGGTCGCAGCCGGCGCTCGGCTCGACGACGTGGGGCAGCATCTTTTCCTTGGTCTCCTCGTCGAAGTATTCGAGCGACTTGCCCGATCCCTTCTGGTGGACGCCGAGGTCGTAGTCGGTGCGGTAGGCGATGCCCTCGAGCTCCTGGATGCCGAAGGGGAATTCGTACTCGATGTCGTAGGTCTTCTGCGAGTAGAAGGCCCGTTCGCCGTCGGGGATGTCGACGACGTGGAGGTGGTCGCGGGGGATGCCGATCTCCTCATAGAAACTCAGCCGCGCCTCGAGCCATTCGTCGGTCAGGCGCAGTCCGTCCTCGGGACGGCAGAAGAACTCGATCTCCATCTGCTCGAACTCGCGCGAACGGAAGGTGTAGTTTCGCGGATTGATTTCGTTGCGGAAGCTCTTGCCGATCTGGGCGATGCCGAAGGGCAGCTTCACCCGCGAGGTCTCCAGCACGTTCTTGAACTGCACGAAGATGGACTGCGCCGTCTCGGGGCGGAGATAGGCGACGCTGCTCTCGTCGCCGTCCTCGGCCGACGCGCCCATATGGGTGCGGAACATCAGGTTGAAGGCGCGGGGCTCGGTCAGGAGCGAGCCGTTCTCGGGATTGTAGCGGGTCGAGTCGACGACGGTCTCGGTGCGCTCGCCGACCAGCTCGAGGGCCTTGGGCGAGATCTGCTTGCCTGAGAGGAACTGGGCGTAGTACTGGCGCGCCGTCTTGCGTGCCTTGTTCTCATCTTCCCCTTCCTTTGCGAGGACGGCGTAGCCGCGCGACACGCTCCAGCCCGATTCGGGATGCGAGGCGCCGTCGAAATAATGCACCGTGCCCGACTGTGGCGGGATCTGGTCGGCGCGGAGACGGGCCTTGCTGAGCAGGCAGTCGCACATCGGATCGGAGAAGCCGCCGACGTGGCCCGAGGCTTTGAGGACCTCCTGATGGGTCAGGATCGAGCCGTCCAGCCCGACGATGTCGTCGCGCTCCTGCACGTTCTTGCGCCACCAGTATTCCTTGAGGTTGCGCTTCAGTTCGGCTCCGAGCGGACCGTAGTCCCAGCAGCCGTTGAGCCCGCCGTAGATCTCGGCGGATTGGAAAATGAAGCCGCGCCGCTTGCACAGGCTCACGATCTTCTCCATCAGGGCGGCGTTCTTTTCGGCGGGGGCGTCGCTCATGCGGGGTCGTTTCGTTCGGGAAAAGGGAATGGCAGGTCCAGAGCGCGCGGAGCGGCTCGGGGATCGGGTCTTAGAGGGGCTTCACCGCGATGCGCTCGTAGTGGATCTCGCTGTCGGGGTCGTGGGCCTGGATGGCGAAGGTGCCCTCGCCGAGACGGCGGCCGGCGAAGCCGGGCGACGCGGGCCCGCCCTCGGGCTCGGTGTAGTCGACGGTGACCTTGCCATCGACGCGGATGACGATGCGCTCGCCCTGGACGGTGATGTGGTAGTCGAACCATTCCCCGTCGACGTGGGGCGGATCAGCGAAGACCTTGCTCTCGCCGCCCTTGGGCACGTCCTGGCCTTCGGCGAGGACGACGTAGTTCTTCACTCCGTAGAGACTGCCGGTCTTCTTGGGATCCTTGTGGGTCGCGTTGACCTGGGCCTCGTAGCCCGTCTCGGGCCAGCCTTCGGCCTGGAGGACGGTGTGGAAATAGACGCCGCTGTTGGCGCCGGGCATCGTCTTGATGCGGGCCTTCAGCTCGAAGTCCTTGAACTTGGCCCCGTTGACCTCTCCGGTGTAGAAGAGGTGGCTGCGACCGCCCTTGACCACGAGAATTCCGTCCTGCACCGAGAAGGACTCGGGATTCTCCGACGAGGGGGTCCAGCCTTCGAGGTCCTTGCCGTTGAAGAGCTCGATGAAGCCATCTTCGGCGCGGAGGGCGGAAGTCAGGGAGAGGCTCCCGACGAGGGCGAGAGCGAGGGCGAAACGAGAAAAAGGCGCTTTCATGGACCGGCACTGTGGCAGACCGAGGCACTCCCCGCAACGCCGAAGATGACAGGGGATCCCGGTCCCTCTCTTCGGCTCGCAGACCCCGTCGTCGAACTCTGCCAAGCCCGCAACCGCCCCGCCACAGAGCCAGAGCGGAATCAGCCTCCCGGAGCCGTCTCCGGAGTACGGACAACGAGCAAAATACTTTATTCCTGTCCCTTAAACATTCCTGATCTGCCTCGATGCCTGCACCTTCGCCGTGAACAAGGCTCGCGAGCTGGCCAGAGAGGCCTTCGAGCGTTCCCAAGCCGAAGCCGAGGCCCAAGCCCAAGCCGGTCAGGCCTGACGCAGGCTTAAACCCAGACGCCGCAAAGAGCCGTCCGATCCCAAGGGCGAAGGAATCGGCTCCCACGGTCTTGTCCGTTGCTCCGCCTAATCCGCCGATCCGGGATGATCTGTCGTCAGTCAGTATGACAGATGTTTCATTGTCGTTTGGTTGGTCTTGCAATTTACCAGGTAGATAATTAGTATGTGACAGAAGGAGCCGTGAGGCAGCTCATCATGGCTTGCGGATTTCGGTCGGGCTCGCTACCATTGGGCGATTGGGCGTCATGCATGACGCGCCGCGGCTGGTAGGCTATTTACGGTGATTGGGATTTCTTGCACGCCTTGTCATTGCTCGGGCACGGGGTTCCGTTCGAGGTCTTCCCGAACGATTTCGATGCCGCAGAGGACGGGGTTTCCCGCTTCTGGCACAAGCTCGATGCGCAGCTCCCCGTTTTCGACCTTCCGACGGTGATTCTCCAATGTCGTGGAGCGGAGCGGACCGCCGGCTTCTGCGAGGGGGTCAAAACGTTCGGCAAGGACCTCGCCATCGAGAAGGATGCCGAAGACGCAGTCTCCAGGCCGGGCGTTTTCGTCGGACTCGGAGAAGGTCAAGCGGACGAGGTAGGTGCCGGGCCGCAGGCCGGAGAGCACGAGGGAGCGCAGCCCGACGACGCCCGAGTTGGCGACCCAGGGCCAGCCTTTGCCGCCTTTTTGGAAGAGGGAGTGGTGGTAGAAAGTCCCGAGCTCGGCCAGGGGCGGTTCGGTGGCGAGGCCCAGCTCGGGGGAGGGACCGCCGAGGTTGGGAAGGTCGAGCCAGAGCGTGCCGTCGTGGGTGACCCGGCTGCCGGGGGCGCCGAAGTTGAGGCCGACGCGCTGGAGCTTCCCGTCCAGCGCGGCAGCCTCGACCGCTCCCCACGAGGCCCATTGCTCGAAGGTCTCGGGCATGCTCACCAGCGCGAGCGCGAGGGGCAGGGGGTAGGCGCAGGTGCAGCCCTCGTAGAAATAGGGAAGGTTGAGCAGCCCGTTGGCGGGGACGATGCTGTTGGTGCAGCCGCTGCGGGGGCCGCTGAGGTTGATCGTGCCGCTCTCGAAGCGCTTGTCGTAGAAGGCGGGCGTGCCGGAGCGCATCGAGTAGATCGCCCCGTAGTCAACGCCGCCGTCGCAGCCGTAGCTCTTGGGAAAGGCTCGGGGCTCGGTCTCGCCGGTCAGGGGGTTGGTTCGCTCGCCGGAGACGGGCGCCTCGGGCTTCCAGTCGTCCTTTTGCCGGGGCGGGCGGTATTGGTTGGGCTGGATCGTCTCCCGATCGATCTCGGAATAGCTCTGCCTCAGCTCGGGCGCCTCGTCGGGTTCGAGAATGCGCCCGGTGTAGGCGTCGGTGAAGACGGTATCGAGCAACCGGTAGTCGACGGGGCCCTTTCGGGTCGAGGCGTCGGTCCAGTCCTTGGAGTTTGCGACCATGACGCCGTCGACGAACTTCGGCTGGGGGGAGCGCTTGAAGAGCCGCACCGAGTCGCCATACCAGAGCAGCCCCATCGGCGCCCGCACCAGTTCGTCCACGCTCTCGGCCCAATCGCCGAGGTAGTTCGTCGTCCCCTTGAGCGGGCCTTCGCGAACGAGGACCGTCCAGTCCCCGATCTTGGAGACGCTCGCCCGGGGCAGCTCGGTCGTTTCCGCGAGCTTCGCGAAGGAAGCACCTTTTCCCAGCATCCGACCGCCGAAGGGCCGAAGCGAGTGAAAATATTTCGGCATCCACTCGGCATCGATGG
>SLGN01000107.1 GCA_007123695.1 Verrucomicrobiales bacterium | reverse complement strand
TCGTGAAGGAGAGCGACGCGATCGCCGCCTTTCCCGGCGGCTTCGGGACGATGGACGAACTCTTCGAGGTCCTCACTCTGATCCAGACGGGAAAAGCCCAGGTCGTGCCGGTGGTTCTTATCGACGCGAAGGGAGGCACCTACTGGAAAACGTGGTACCAGTTCGTGAAGGACCACCTCCACCGCCTCGGCCTGATCTCCGACGACGATTTCCATCTCTTCAAGGTGACCGACGATCTCGACGAAGCCGTCGCGGAGATCACCGGGTTCTACCGGAATTTCCACAGCTACCGCTACGTCGGAAAGCGGCTGGTGATGCGGGTGCAGCGCCCCATCACGCCGGAGCTGATCGGCCATCTCAACGCCGAGTTCGCCGACCTCATCGAGGAGGGCGCCTACCATACCTGCAAGGCCCTGCCGCAGGAGGCGGACGAGCCGCATCTCGGCGACCTGCCCCGGCTGGTTTGCACGAAGAAGCGCGGGCTCGCGGGCCGTTTCCGCCAACTGATCGACTGCATCAACGAGCACTGATTCCCGCAGCAATGCCCGATCTTTCCCACGAATCGCACTGGCGGGCGGCGGGCTACGCGCGGATCGCGGGCATCGACGAGGCGGGGCGCGGCCCTCTCGCGGGTCCCGTCGTCGCCGCCGCCGTGGTGCTGCCCGAGGACTTCTCCCACGCGGAGCTGAACGATTCCAAAAAGCTCGGCGCGGCGAAACGCGAGAGCCTCTACGTGGAGATCCTATCCGATCCCCGCATCGAGCGGTCCGTCGCGGTGGTCCCGGCGGGGGAAATCGACAAGCTCGGCATCCTTCGGGCGACGCATCTCGCGATGGCGCGCGCCTTCGAGGGCATTGCTCCCCTGCCCGATCTCGCACTGATCGACGGGCGTCCGGTTCCGTCCTTTCCCTACGAACACCGCGCACTCGTGCGGGGCGATTCGCTGAGCCTCTCGATCGCGGCGGCGAGCATCCTCGCGAAGGTCGAGCGCGACCGCATGCTCGTCGAGATGGCCGAACGCCATCCGGGCTACGGCTTCGAACGGCACAAAGGCTACGGCACCGCAGCCCATCTCGATGCCCTGGCACGGCTCGGCCCCTGTCCGGAGCATCGCTTCAGTTTTGCGCCGGTCGCCCAACTGCGGCTCCCGCTTCCATGAGCTTCCTCCTCTGGGTCTGGCATCGGTGGTTCGACCGGACTCTGGACCGGCCCGTGGCGCTGCCGGACCGGGAGACGACCGAACCGGGAGAATGGAACGCTTTTGTCGGCTCGTGCGGGGAAGATCTCGCCGCGAGGCATCTGCGCCGCACCTGGCGGAAGGTGCTCTACCGGAACTACCGCCCGGAAGGGGGCGGGGAAATCGACGTGGTCTACCGCGACGGAAACACTCTCGTCTTCGGGGAGGTGAAGACAAGGACCCGCGGCGACTTCGGCGAACCCGCCAAGGCGGTCGACCGGGCCAAGGAGAAACTCGTCATCCGCGGAGCGAACGCATGGCTCGACGAGCTGAACCACCCCGAGATCCTCTTCCGCTTCGACATCGTGGAGGTGATCCTGCGTCCGGGGAAGAAGCCGTCCGTCCGCGTCGTCGAAAACGCCTTCACCACGCCCCAGCGCGGACTGGGGCTGTGAGCGGCTTGTGGGCGCCCCTTGCCGAACCGGCACCCTTCAGGCGGGCTGCTGCTGGGAAATGCAGTGGATGGCGCCGCCTTCCTTGACGATTTCGATGGCATTGATGGGGACGATTTCGCGCCCGCGGAAGAGCTCCCCCAGCACGCCGACGGCTTCGCGGTCGCGCTTGGTCTGCCCGAAGACGGGCACGAGGACGGCTCCGTTGAGGATGAGGAAGTTGACGTAGCTCGCCGGCAGCACGGGGAGCCTCCAGCCCGGTACCTCGCAGGCTTCGGGGAGGTCGATCTCGACGATCTCGGGCCGCGAACCGTCGGGAAGGCGGAAGTCGGCAAGGCGTTCCCGGTTCTCGGCGAGGACGCGGTGGTTGGGGCTCTTGGAATCGCGTTCGCGCGACACGACGATGGTGCCGTCGTCGATGAAGCGGGCGATGTCGTCGATGTGCCCGTCGGTGTCGTCGCCTTCGATCCCGGCGCCGAGCCAGAACAGCTCCTCCACCCCGAGAACGGCGCAGATCCTTTCCTCGATTTCGCTGCGGGAGAGCTCCGGATTTCGGTTGGGATTGAGGAGAACGGCTTCGGTGGTGAGGACCTGCCCGAGGCTGTTCTGCTCGATGGAGCCTCCCTCGAGGACCATGCCGCCCTCGAACCGGGGCAGCCCGAGCGCGTCCGCGACGAGGGCGGGGATGCGGTCGTCCTGTCCGCAGGGGCCGAATTTGCCGCCCCATCCGTTGAAGCCCCAGTCGGTCACGGCGAGAGCGCCGTCCCCGGGGCGCTTGACGAAGAGGGGGCCATGGTCCCGGCACCAGACGTCGTCGTTGGGGTGGTCGAAAAGCTCGGCCCTCCCTTCGGCGGTCCCGGCCACGAGGAGTTGGCGGCGGATTTCGGGGTGACGCGAGGCGGGGGCATTGATGCGCACCGGCTCGTAGCGGCTGATGGCGGCGGCGATTTCGGCGAAGACGGCCTCGACCTTGTCGATCGAGCCGGGCCAGCAGCCGGATCCGCCGGATGGCCAGGACAGCCACACCGCCTCCTGCGGCGCCCATTCGGCGGGCATCCGGTAGCCGAGTTCCTTGGGCGTGGGATCGGGCATGGGGGTGGGGCGGTGAACCGTGAACTGCGAACCGTTTACTGTGAACCTTTCACCATGGACTAACGGGTCAACAAGGTGTCGGCGCTCCAGTTGGCGTCGTCGCGATGGGGATGGTCGAGGGTGTAGTGGAGGCCCCGGCTTTCCTTCCGACGGGTCGCCGACTCGACGATGAGACTGGCGGTATCGACGAGGTTGCGCAGCTCGAGCAGCTCGGAGGTGACGCGGAAGTTCCAGTAGAACTCCTCGACCTCCTGTCTCAGGTTGCGAAGCCGGGTGGCGGCGCGCTGGAGGCGCTTGTCGGTCCGGACGATGGAGACGTAGTCCCACATGAGCCGCCGGATCTCGTCCCAGTTGTGGTAGATCACGACGAGTTCGTCGACGTCGGAGGCGTCGCCCGACTCCCATTCGGGCAGGACCAGGGTATCCTCGCCGGCCGCCGGCGGAAGCTTGCCGAGGCAGTCGCGCAGGGCGAGATCCGAGACGACGACGGCTTCGAGCAGCGAGTTGCTGGCCAGCCGGTTGGCTCCGTGGAGGCCGGTGCAGGCGACTTCGCCCACGGCCCAGAGTCCGGGCAGGGAAGTCGCGCCGTTGACGTCGGTGCGCACGCCGCCGCATTGGTAGTGGGCGGCAGGCACCACAGGGATGGGCTCCTTGGTGATGTCGATGCCGACTCCGAGGCAGGTTTCGTAGATGTTGGGAAAGCGCGAGCGGACGAAATCGGCGGGCTTGTGGGTGATGTCGAGGTAGACGCAGGGGCCGCCGGTGCGCTTGATCTCGCGGTCGATCGCGCTTGCGACGATGTCGCGGGGCGCGAGCGAGCCGCGCGGGTCGTAGTCGCCCATGAAGCGCCGCCCCTGCGCGTCGATCAGCTCGGCGCCCTCGCCCCGCATCGCTTCGGTCACGAGGAAGGACTTGAGCCGGTGATGGTAGAGGCAGGTGGGGTGGAACTGGACGAACTCCATGTTGGCGATCTCGCAGCCGGCCCGCCACGCCATGGCGACCCCGTCGCCGGTGGCGACGTCGGGGTTGGTCGTGTAGAGATAGACCCGGCCGCTGCCGCCGGTGCAGAGCAGGGTGCGGTCGGACCTCAGCGTTTCGACCCGCCCGCCGGCTTCGTCGAGGACGTAGAGGCCCACGCAGCGCTGCGGCCGGTCGGGAGCGACCTTGGACATGGTGATGAGGTCGATGGCGAAATGATGCTCGAGGACCTCGATGCGGTCGTCTTCGCGGACGCGCTGGAGGAGCTTGCGCTCGATCTCGCGGCCGGTGGTGTCCTTGTGGTGGAGGATGCGCCGGGCGGTGTGCCCGCCCTCGCGGCCGAGAGCGATGCGGCCCTCGCCCGTGCCGGGATCTTCGTCTCCGTCGAAGCGGACCCCCCAGTCGATGAGTTCGCGGATGGAGCGGGGCCCCTCGCTGACGATGCGCCGCACCACCGGCTCGGAGCAAAGTCCCGCCCCGGCGTCGAGGGTGTCGGCCACGTGGAGGTCGAATGAATCTTCGGCGCTCTGCACGCAGGCGATGCCGCCCTGCGCCCACGCGGTGTTGGTGGTGCCGGCCTCGCGCTTGGTGACGATCGCGACGCTGCCATGCTCGGCGGCGCGCAGGGCGAAGCTGAGCCCGGCGATTCCACTGCCAACCACGATGAAGTCGTAGGTTTTCACGAAGCTGGATTACGCTTCATCTGGCCCCGGCGCAAACCTCGAATTCGCGCCCCGCCGCCGCGATGCGGGAAACGGACGGCAAAGGGACCGCAAAAGGACCGGAGGAACCGGGCGAAATCTCCCGCCGACGGCTGCCGACCGGGCCCTTGCATCGTCTCTCCATCGTCTCCATCGACAAAGCCGATTCAGGACGTCTCGCCGAGCCACCGCTCGAGTCCGTAGGCGGAGAGGAAGTCGTCGGAGACGCGGAATTGGCCTGCCGCTTCGAGGGTGACGACGCTGCCGTCGCCGGTGGTGACGCGCAGATGGACGGGGCGCTCGCCGGGAAAGGCCCGCACGGCGCGGCGCAGGACTTGGATGTCGGAGACTCCGTCGCGGCGCGAGTCGAGCAGGAGCACGACGGGCCGCGCCGCCGTCGGGGCGGCGTGGTGCCCGTTGGAACCATTGCTGCCGTTGCTGCCGTTGGCGGCGATGCGGACGCCCGCCGCCGTCCGCGGGCCGGTCGGAGGGACGTAGTTGGGATCCTTGGCGATGGCCTTGATGTCCTCCGCGACGAGCCGGTTGCTCTCGGTGCGGGAATCCTGCTCGATCTTCGCACGCAGCTCGACGACGCCGCCCTTCTCGAGGTGCTGGTTGCACTTTTGGTAGGTTTCGTTCCAGACCATCACCTCGACCGACCCGGTGAAGTCCTCGAGGGCGAGCACGGCGAAGGGCTTGCCCTCGCGCTTGGTGTATTTCACGGCGACCTCGCCGATCATCCCGGCGAAGCGGTGCACTTTCTTGTCGGCCTTCATCTGCTGAAGCTCGCCGAGCGAGGCATAGCCGCTGCCCTCGAGGACGCTGCGGTATTCGTCGAGGGGATGCCCGGTGACATAGAAGCCGAGGAGGTCCTTTTCGTAGGTCAGGTATTCCCCATGCTCCCAGACGACGCGTTCCTCCTCCACGAGATCCGGCGGCGCGGCGGCGCCGATGAGATCGTTCATGTCGAAAAGCGATCCCTGGCCGGTGGCGCGGTCGCGCTGGGCCGCGCTCGATCCCGCGATGACCTGACCGACGCGGGAATACAGCTCGTCGCGGCGCTCGCCGGTGAAGTCGAAGGCGCCGGCCTTGACGAGGTTCTCGAGGATCTTGCGGTTGACCGAGCGGCTGTCGAGGCGGCTCGCGAAGTCCTCCATCGAGCGGTACGGCCCCGAGGCCTCGCGCTCGCGGATGGCGGTCTCCATGGCGCCCTCCCCCACGTTCTTGATGGCGGCGAGGCCGAAGCGGATGGCGCGGCGCCCCTCCTCGCGTCCTTCGGGGGCGAACTTGAGCATGGAGCAGTTGACGTCGGGCGCGAGGATCTCGATGCCCATGCGCTGGCATTCCGCGACGAAGACGGAAATCTTGTCGGTGTTGTTGACCTCGTTGGAGAGCACCGCCGACATGAACTCGACGGGATAGTTCGCCTTGAGGTAGCCGGTCTGGTAGCTGATGAGGCCGTAGGCGGCGGAGTGCGATTTGTTGAAGCCGTAGCCGGCGAACTTCTCGAGCAGGTCGAAGATCTCGCTGGCCTTCTTCTCGGGGATCTTGTTGACCTCGGCGCAGCCCTTCACGAACTTGGCCCGCTGCTTCACCATTTCCTCGAGCTTCTTTTTGCCCATGGCGCGGCGGAGCAGGTCGGCCTCGCCGAGGGAGTAGCCGGCCAGCAGGTTGGCGGCGCGCTGCACCTGCTCCTGGTAGATGAGGATTCCGAAGGTCTCCTCGCTCGCCTCCTGGAGGAGGGGGTGGAGGTACTGGACCTTCTTCTTGCCCTTCTTCCGGTCGATGAAATCGGGGATCAGGTCCATCGGCCCCGGCCGGTAGAGCGCGATGAGGGCGATGATGTCCTCGATGCGGTTGACGTCGAACTGGCGGCAGAGGTTCATCATTCCGCCGGATTCGAGCTGGAACACGGCGGTCGTCTCGCCGCGGTTGAGCAGGTCGAAGGTGGCCCGGTCGTCGAAGCGCTCGTTGTCGAGGACGAAGTCGGGGGTGTGGCGGCGGATCAGGTCGATGGCGTCCTGCATCACCGTCAGGGTCTTCAGCCCGAGGAAGTCCATCTTGAGCATGCCCAGGTCGGTGAGCGGGCTCATCGCGTACTGGGTGACGACCTCGCCCTCCTTCCCCCGCGTCAGGGGCACGTAGTTGGTCAGCTCCTTGTCGCCGATGACGACCCCGGCGGCGTGGATGCCGGTGCCGCGGGTGAGGCCCTCGAGGAAGGTCG
>SLGN01000380.1 GCA_007123695.1 Verrucomicrobiales bacterium | reverse complement strand
TCCTCGCTCGTGAACGGCTTCCCCCGCACGCTGGCGGAGTTCCAGGCGAAGTACCGGGTGCTGGAGATCCGGCCCGAGGGGCACACCCAGCGCATCGTCACCCGCCCCATCGGCGAGACCGGGCGGGGCGTCCGCAGCTTCACCTTCGTCGTCGACGGCGGTCATCACCGGTTGCTCGGCATGGAGATTGACCTTGAGGACGGATCGGCGGTCCACACCGTGTTCCGCCGCGTCGAAACGAACGTGCCTCTTGCGCCCGATCTTTTTCAGCCGCCCGTCGATGGCTACAGCGAGACGAAGTTCTGAGCCGAGGGCTCAGTGCGTTTCGATTTTCTGGGGCGGAGTCGGCAGCGAAGGACCCAACGCAGGCTGCGGAGCATCTCCGTCGTCCTCCGGACCGGGCGCCGGTTCGCCTTCGAGTTCCTGCAAGCGGTCGCGCAGCGTGGCGAGTTCGCTCTCGAGGATCTCGATCTGGTCCTGAAAGCGGAAGAGTAGCTTCTCGTCGGCGGAGAAGAGGTCGCCCGAGGCGACCCGCTTCCAATGCAGCCCGTAGGCCCATCCCGCCATGGCCAGACCGGCGAGGAGCAGGTGGACGAGCAAGGTGGTCGGAGAGGGGGACTTCACGCAGAGGGGATTGCGGCTTTCTATTTCTTCGGCGTGAAGATCTTGGGCAGGTTGAGGCCCCTGCGCGGGGTGCCCTCGCCCGATCTGGCCGAAATCGAGGCCCCCTCGGCTGCGACGGGCGTGCGGCCCTTCGCGCCGCCCGTGGATGTCGCCGCCGTACGGCTCGGCGTCTGCAGGGAGCCCGGCGCCTTCTCGTCGTCTCCGCTGATGACGAGCCGGAGGTCTGCGGGCACGTTCGCCACGTAGTCCCACGAGCGGGCCGGCAGGAGGTTGCCGCGGAGGTCGTATTCCTGGACCTTGCGGCGGATCAGGGTCCCCTCGGCGTCGTAGATCTGCTCTTCGGCGAAGCGCCCGAGGCGGTCGTAGATCTGCAGCCCGCGGTATTTGAACTGCTTGTTCCCGTCGTAGATCAGCACCTCGGCGGGATTTCCCCGCTCGTCGAGCATGACGAGGCGGCGCTGCAGGGTGACGCCGCCCTTGCTCTTGGTGAGCTGCTCGATGGTGTTGGTATCGACCTGCTTTTTCGATTCCGTGTAGGATCCGTCGCTGTGGTGGATGGCCCGGCCCCAGATATCGACCTGCTTGCCATGCATTCGACCGATGCGCACGTTGTGGTCGGAGAGCGCTTCCTTGACGTCGGGCGGAAGGATCATGTCGCCGCCGGAAAGACCTCCGCCGGTGGCCGCACCGGAGCGGGCTTGACCGGCCACGGCGCCTTGGCTCGACTGGCGATGGGCCGACTGGACCGCCTGGGGATTGACCCCGGTCCGACCTTCCGGGGACTTGGTGTGGAACTGCGCGGAGGCGGTGGACGCAAGGAAGAACCCGGACCATCCCGCCAAGAGCATGCTGGTGATCGCCTCCTTGGTCATCATCGGGCGAGAGCCTACCGTCTCGCGCTCCGCTGCGCAAGCCTTTCCCGAGAAGGGCAAGCGGAACCCGCTCCGCACCGCCTCTTTCCCCGCGTCCGGAATCGGGCGAACCCGCGCTTGTCGGCGGCGGCGGCGCCTTCTACATTCGGGAAGCTCCTCGCCACGCGGAATTCTCCCAGCCTCGGCGTCCGACGCTCCTCGACTCTCCCCCGTCCCTCATGACCTCCCTCCTCGACCAGCTCATCCGCGAACAAGGCGACGAAGTGGCCGCGAAAGTGGCGGCGAAGCTGGGCATCCCGCTCGAAGAGGCGGCGAAGGTGCTGCCGGCGGCGGCGGCGGCGCTCGTGTCCCAGGTCGAGGCCTTCTCGAACCGGCAGGGGATCGCGGAGGAAGTCGCGCCCGAGCCCGTCCCCGCAGGCGCGGGCGCGGAGATGGAGGAGCGCATCCGGGCGCGGACCGGCATCGGTCCCGAGCAGGCCGCCGCCGCGGTCCCGCTCGTGCTGCCGGTGATCCTCCGCTTCCTCGTCCGCCGCGTCCCCGGCGGCGGGATCGCCCTGGCGCTCCTCGCCCGCACCGTGGAGGATCAAGGCCACGGGTCGCTCGACGAAATTGCCCAGCGCTTCGTGAGGAATTCTTTCCCAAAGAAGCCTGTGGAAGGCGAGGGGAGCCGAGAGCCCGCCGGTCCCAGCCTGGCATCGCGGCTGGGACGCCTTGCCGGGAAATACTTCCCCAGCGAGGGGTGAAGCCGGGGGGGTCAGTTCTCCGGCTTGTCCTCGGCCTTGGCCGCCTCCTCTTCGGTCGCGACCGGTTTTTCGCCGCCGGCGGGGACGAACTTGAGAACGGTGCCGTTGATGCAGTAGCGCTTGTCGGTGGGCGTCGCGAAGCCCTCGCCCTCGAAGACGTGGCCGAGATGCCCGTCGCACACGGCGCAGCGCACCTCGGTGCGGGCGTAGCCGAGGTAGTAGTCGGTGGAATACTTCACGTTCTTCGCCTTCGAGGGATCGTAGAAGGAGGGCCAGCCGCACTTGGAGTCGAACTTTTCGTTCGAGGTGAAAAGCTCGGCGTCGCATCCTGCGCAGTAGTAGGTGCCAACGCCTTGCTTCTTGAATTCTTCGTAGACTTTGCCGTTGGCCCGCTCGGTACCCTCTTCGCGGAGGATGCGGTATTGTTCGGGCGTGAGGATCTTTCGCCATTCCTCTTCGCTGCGGACGACAGGGGCGGTGGGCTGGACGGGCGGTTTTTCCATGACCTTGATGATGGGTTCTTCGCCGGCGGCCTTTTGCCGGAGCGAGATCGCGGCGGCGACACCGACGGGGCAGGCGAGAAGGAGCCTGCGGCGCGTGAGGATTCCTTTCATGACGGTATGCTAGCGGATGGCGGGCCTCCGGTCAAAGGCTTGATCGAGGGGGCGGAGGCGCTTTGAATGGTTGCCCGGGATGATCCCACCTCGGTCGGTATGACACGGGAAAGGATTGCGCATCGCTCCAGTCCGTGCATACTTCCCTCAAGCATCAGGAGTGATCCGGCGCGAGCTGGATCCGGCAACCTGGTTTGGAGAAGCCAAGGTGCCTTGGATGCCGCGCGGCCATGCCGCGTCGGTCTCCGATGTGCGGTCCCCCGGGGCCGAACGGAAATTTCTCCGGCGGACCGGCGCGCAGGTGCGGGACGCCAGCCTGGTGCGGTAACCGAACCCAAGGAAACTGCATCGCCCATGACCTACCTCGATCTGCTCGAAGTCCGCCCCGATTCCTCGCCCGGCACCCTCGCGGTCCGCCCGTCCGCCGTCGCCGGGGCCTCCAATCCCGACCACCATCTCTGGAACAACCGGGGAACTTGGTGGTGCCATTTCACCCTGCACCGTCCCGACTACACGGCGGAACGGGTCCGGGTCTCCCTGCGGACGAAGGACCTCGCCGAGGCCCGCCGCCGCCGCGACGTCCTGCTGGCCCGCTTTGCCCGCTGAGCCCGTGCCCCGGATTCCGCATTCGCCGAGATGAACGCCGCCATTCGCCGCCCGCCGTCCGAGTTTCTGCCCGCCGCCGCCCGGTCGAGGCTCCCGGAAAACTTCCCCGACTGGCCCGAAGGCATGCGGCAGCGCTATCTGCGGCATGCGCTCGGAGAGACCGGAAAGCCGGGACTGTCTCAGAACTTCTCCCGTTCCAGCTCGTAGGCGAGGATCGCGCTCTGCGCGTCGCGCAATCTCTGGACGCCGAGGGAGGTGCTCCGGTTCGTCAGGTTCAAAAAGCCTGCGGCGGATTCGGCCACGTTTTCCGCGCTGGAAAGGAGACCGCGCGCCTCCGCCGGAACCTCCGGACGCATTCGCACGAAATCCGCCTTGGCCGTCTGCACGTGGGCGGCGAGGGCGTTGAAATCGATTTCCGGCGGCGCGGCAGCCGGATCGTCGGGATCCGGCTTTTGCGCGAGGACGGCGAAGGGCCGGACGATTGCGTCCAACTGGGAGACGATGCGCGCGAGTCTCAGCTCGGGGGTGAGCGGGCGGCTGGCATACTCCAGCATGGCGCGGGCCGAGAGATGGTCCGGAAAGTCGGCCAGCAGGGATTCGAGGCGCTGGCGGGCCGCCTCGTTCCTGGCGAGGCTGGGCAGGGGCATCCGGGAAGAAGCGGCTTCGATCGCCTTGAAGGTCTCGCTGGCGGCCGCGAGACTTTCCTCGCCGGACGAAAGAAGTCGCGCGACCATTCCGTCGAAGTCGGCGAAGCCGACAAGCTCGCTTCGGAAGAGTAGCTCGAGTTCGTCGGTCCGCTGGAGGTGTTCGACCAACGGATCCAACAGGGTATGGGGGACGAGCAAATACGGTTTGCCTGTCGCAGCGCCTGCGTCGATCAGCGATACGGGATCCGTGCCCGATCGGAACTCCAGGGTATCGGGATCGAGGTCGGCGACGAGAGCGTAGTCGTCGTTCGGCGGGCGATCCGAAACGATGGATTCGATCAGCACCGCCGTCGGTAGCGACGCCTTGGCGGTGTAGAGTCGCCGGGGCCCCGGCAGGTCGCCCGAGGGGGCGAACCGGACTTCGCCTAGACCGGGGCGGGGCCATTCCCACTTGCGCTCGTCGGCGAGGGCGGAAGGGAGCAGAGGCTCGTAGAGCGGCAGGTCTTCGTTGGAGGGGAGAAGAGGCAGCGGCGAGCCCGCGCTGGCTTGTTCGGCAAACCATTCCCGCTCTCTCGCGTTCGTCGCGGGACGCAGGGTCACGCTGACCCTGCCCGCCGCGAGGACGCTTTCCGCCCCTTCCACGCGAAGGATCGCGAACAGGCTCGCTTCCACCGGATCGAAGACTTCCCGGCCAGGACGCGGTGCCGGAACCGAAGAGCCGGCGGCATCGGGTGAATCGGCGGCACCCGCCGAATCGGGGGGAATGGCCTTCCCCCCGGGATTGGTCGTCGCCACATCGGTCTTGGGCTTGCGTTTCGCTTCTCTGGCGAGTTCGGCGGCTTCGCGGTGCAGGGCGATCGCTCTCGCCGTCGAGACGCGCTCTTGCTTCAGGACCACAGCCGGAGACCAGGCCACGGCTTTTTCGCTGCCTGCAAGACCGAGAGCCACGAGCCTCTCCTCGGGCGGATCGGGATCGACGAGCAGGGAGAGCTCGATCAGGTAGGGAGCGAGGCGCCTGCCCTCGGGATCGAGGGGACGGGCGGACAGCTCGCTCGCGGCGACCCAGAGGGGCTCCGACAACGAGGCGAGATCCTCGACGCCGACAACCGGATCAGGTCGGGTTCCGCGGGCGCGGGCACGAAAGGCGGAGCGGGAGGCCGGGTGCAGGGGGTCCAGCCGCAGTGCGAGGGCGAGGGCCTTGGCCCGCAGGTCGTCGTCGATTCTCGCCTCTCCGGGAAAATTCGCCGCGAGCGCCGCAAGCGCCCCGAGCAGGTCGGCTCGGGTCTTCTCGGAAAGAAAAATCCCGTCGGCGTCGAAGAGGCGCGCGTCGAAGTCGAGCGAAGCCTCGAGGGCCGGAAGCTGGCGGGGGGAGAGCACCGGCAGCAAAAGGGCCGCCGCCACCGCAAAGAGGGCGGGCCGGGGTGCTGCGGGGCGGCGCTTCATGACCATGGGACGTTCGAAATCTGGAATCCAGCTCGCCTGGAATCCAGCTCGCGCGGGGCGGAATTCACCGCCGGCCACGCGTTAGAAAAAATCGACGGGTTTGCCTCCGAAGAAGCAAACCCGCAAAAGAGTAGCACGAACGTGAGCCGGTATGCAAGCGGCGGAAGCGCGCGTGCGAATTTCCGGGACGAAAGCCGTATCCTTTCTTGAGGGAAAAGTCGGCCCACCATTCGGTGGCGGAGTGGACCGGCACCCGCTTCCTTTTCTCCGGAACACCGGAAGATATCCCCGAAGCCTCAGAAGGTGACGCTCAAGTTGACGCCGCCGTGGAGGATGTCGGACTGTGGCCGGTTGGCGCCGATGATCCCATCGACCATCCAGCCCGTGGGGGCGCCGGTGTAGCCGATGTAGGGGGTCAGGGTGGTGCGGCAGTTGAGCACGATGGGCAGCCCTGCGGTGAAGTAGTAGTGGTTCCAGTTGCTCCCGATCCAGTAGCCGTCGCTGTAGGCGAGGCCCGCGCCGAGGGCGAGGGAGACGGCGTCGGTGAGGGCGAAGGCACGCTCCAGGCCGAGCTGGTGGAACCAGCCCCGCGGCGAGACGCCGCCGCCGCCCATGGCGTAGTTGGTGCCGAAGACGAGGTCGGCGAAGCCGAGGTCGCGGCGGATCCCGAAGTTGATCTCGCCGAAGCCGCCGAAGGGCCCGATGTTGCTGCGGAACTCGGGGAAGGTCCGGTGGGTGTAGCCGAGCATGAAGTCGAAGCCGGCGTAGGAGCCGATGTCGGCCCGGGCGTAGAGATCGAGCTGGTCGAAGCCGGCCCCGAAGGCCGATCCGTTGATGCCGTTGAGGTAGGTGGTGCCGACGGTGACGGGCAGGATGAGACCGTCGAAGGTGTAGTTGACGTCGGTGTAGACGCTGTCGCGGGCGAAGCGGACGCCGCGGAAGATGTAGTCGGTCTCGTAGCCGACCGAGATCTGGGCGCCGAGGTCGAGGCATTCCTCGATGGGGGCCTTGGCGACGGGCGCCTTGCCCCAGTCTCCGGCACGGACGCCGGGGACGAGGACGGAGAGGAGAAGGGCGGCGGAGAGG
>SLGN01000592.1 GCA_007123695.1 Verrucomicrobiales bacterium | reverse complement strand
GTAGGCCAGCGGGTAGGCGCTGTCGCCGCGCTCTCCTCCCGCCGTGACCGTCCAGAGCAGGGAACCGCCGCCGCCGAAGGCGGCGAGGAAGAGGTCTCCGCCGCCGCGCGAGACGAGGCTGCGCCCCGCCAGTTCGGCCTCGTCTCGGAAGCTGCCGCAGACATAGGCGGTGCCCTCGCCGTCCACCGCCACACCGAGGCAGTAGTCGGTCCCCGGCCCCTGAAGATGACGCGCCCAGGCGGGAGCGCCGTCCTCCGACAGATGCACGACGAGCCCGTCGTAGTCGTTCTCGCCGCCGCTGCGAAAGCTTTCGCCGGCGACTCGGACTTCGCCCTTGAACATGCCCGCACCCCAGACCCGCCCGGTGGCGTCGCAGGCGATCTCGTGGTAGATCGCGCTGGGCGTGCCCGGCACGAGACTGGCCCAGACAGCCCCGCCCTCGGGCGAGAGCTTCGCGACGAGGGCGGACGGCGATTTCGTCGAAATCTCCAGATCGCCCAAGCGGCCTTCTCCCGACGCGCTGCCGCCGACGTAAATGTTGCCCTCGCCGTCCACCGCCACGCCATGGCCGCTGCCGGAAAGGCCGCCGGAAGAGCCGCGAACCCACTTCAAGGCGCCATCGGGGTCGTATTTCGCGCAAAAGGGGGCGCGCCGCTCGCCCGCCCCCTCGACGACGAGGTCTCCGAAGGCCGCCCTTCCCTGCAACGCGCCTGCCACGACCACGTCGCCTGCGGGATCGATCGCGATGGCGTGCCCGTAGTCGTAGCCCATTCCGCCCGCCGTGCGGACCCAGAGAAGCCGTCCCTCCGACGAGAACTTCGCGACGAAGACATCGTAGTCACCCGCGTTCGGCATCAAGGCGCCTGCGGCGACCGCATCGACGCTCTCGAAATGCCCGGTGACGTAGGCGTTGCCGGCAGAGTCAACCGCAACGTCGTAGGCCCGGTCGGTGAGGCTGCCGCCGAGACTGGAAACCCACAGCGGTCTCCCCGCCGGGTCGAGCTTGATCAGGACCATGTCCATGCCACCGGCGCTGCGGTGCGCGAATTCTCCGAAGACGGCGTCGCCGACGCTCTCGGAAGCGAGGAAGATGTTGCCCTCGGAGTCGAAGGCGATCCCCCGGGTTTTGTCGTGCCCCTCCCCGCCACCGGCAAAAGCCCAGTCGCAGACGGGTGCCTCTTCGGCGACGGCACCTGCCGACAGAGCTAGGACAAGGGAAAGAACAAGGAGAGGGCCGTGTGCACGCATCATGGGGAGGGGGGGAACCATCTGGGGAGGGAGAAACCATCCACGATTTCCCGAAAACCGCCCGCACGGAATCAAGCCAGCGGCGCCCCGGGCCGCGCCCGGGCCGTAATTACCGAAGCCGACACGAATTTCGCTTTGTGAAAACCCCGAGCCCGCCCTTAATTCGGCCCCTACATTCCATGAGCCAACACATCCGCCTCCACATCCCCGGCCCCGTCGAGGTCTCGCCCGAGACCTACGCGGCCATGGCCGCCCCCATGATCGGGCACCGCAGCAAGGACTTCGTCGCCCTCTACGACGCGATCCAGCCCCGTCTCCAGGAGATGATGGGCACCACCCGGCCCGTTTTTCTCTCCACCTCCTCGGCCTGGGGCGTGATGGAGGGCACCGTCCGCAACCTCGCCGCCAAGAAGGTGCTCTGCTGCTGCTCCGGGGCCTTCTCCGACAAATGGGTCGATGTGGCCCGCCGCTGCGGCAAGGAGGCCGAGGCGCTCCAGTATGAGTGGGGCGTGCCGGTCGATCCCGCCGACATCGACGCCAAGCTCGCCACGGGAGAGTTCGACCTCGTCACCTTCATCCACAACGAGACCTCCACCGGCGTGATGAACCCCCTCGCCGAAGTCGCCGCCGTGGTGCGGAAATACGACGACGTCCTCCTCGTCACCGACACCGTCTCGAGCTTCTCGGTCGTGCCCATCGAGGTGGACGCCCTCGGCGTCGACGTCCTTCTCACCGGCAGCCAGAAGGCCCTCGCCCTGCCCCCCGGCCTCGCCATTTTCACCGCCTCCGAGCGGGCCATGGAGCGTGCCGCATCGATGAAGGACCGCGGCTACTACTTCGACTTCCTCGAGTTCCTCGCCAACCACGAGAAGTCGATGACCCCCAGCACGCCCTGCATCTCCACCATCTACGGCCTGCGGCACCAGCTCGAGGCCATCTTCGCCGAGGGGCTCGAGAACCGCTACGCCCGCCACGAGCGGCTCAACGCCATAGTCCACGCCTGGGTCGCAAGGCACGGCTTCGAGTTCTTCGCCCCCGAGGGCTACCGCTCCAAGTCGCTCACCTGCGTCCGCAACAACAAGGACATCGACGTCGCCCGGCTCGGCCAGATCCTGCGCTCCGAGCATTCCCTCGCCATCGACGGAGGCTACGGCAAGATCAAGGGCAAGACCTTCCGCCTCTCCAACATGGGCGACGAGACCGAGGCCAGCATCCAGAACCTGCTCGACGCCCTCGACGACGCGCTGGCGAAGCTGTGAGGGTGGAATGGGCTTCCAGCCCATGCATTCGATGGGTGGGACGCGGAAGAAGCCGGCGCCGCTCCCCGCTCCTTCCACCCTCCTCCTACCCCATGGATTCTCCGACCCGCTTGCTCTTCCCCCCCGACCTCGGGCGGGTCGCGGCCAAGATCTGCGGGTTCACCCGCGGCGACGAAGCCGCTGCCGCCGTCGAGGCCGGGGCTGACGCGCTCGGGATCAACTTCTGGCCCGGCTCGAAGCGCTACGTCCCCCTCGCCGAGGCCACGCCCTGGCTGCGCGAGCTCGGGGGCGCCGTTCCTCGGGTCGCCGTCACCGTCAACGCCGACGACGACGAGTTGAAGCACCTCCTCGACAGCGGCGTCATCGACTGGATCCAGCTCCACGGCGACGAGCCACCAAACAGGGTCCGGTCCCTCGCCCAACAGGGTTGGCCCGTCTTCAAGGCCCTCGGCATCCGCGACCGGGCCAGTCTCGACGCGGCCGCGACCTACGACTCCCCCACCCTGCTCCTCGACGCCTACGCCCCCGGCGACTATGGCGGCACCGGCGCGACGATGGACTGGGCGCTCGGAGCCGAGGCCGTGACACGCTGGCCCGAGCGCCAGATCGTCCTCGCCGGAGGTCTCCTTCCCGAAAACGTCGCCTCGGCGATCCGTCAAGTGCGCCCCGCCGCCGTCGATGTCGCCAGCGGCGTCGAATCAACCCCCGGACACAAGGATCCTGAAAAAATGCGGCGCTTCCTCGAGGCGGTGCGGATCGATGGAACGATGAAGTGATCCACCACTCCACCACTCCACCCATCCGTCCCATGCCCCGCGAAACCGCCCCCGCGCTCAAGGACTGGTTCGACGAGGCCCGCTTCCGCTCCGTCGCGTCGCTTCTCGCCGGACTGCATCCCCGCTTCGACCGTCGCCGCTTCCTTCGCCTCGGTCTCGAGGGACTCGACGAGCTCTCCCTGATGCAGCGGCTCCGGCGCATGACCGAGGCCACCCGCTCCGCCCTCCCCCTCGGCTACCTCGATTCCCTCGATGTCCTGCACCGCCTCGCCCCGCAGCTCGGCCACGCCTTCGTAGCCGTCTACCCGCCCGACTTCGTCGGCCTCTATGGGCGCGGGCATTTCGACGAATCGATGGCGGCGCTGCGCTTCCTCACCCCCTACGGCAGCAGCGAGTTCGCCGTGCGCGAGTTTCTCCGGGACGATCTCCCCCGCGCCCTCTCCACGATGCGGGAATGGGCCGAAGACCCCGACGAACACGTCCGCCGCCTCGCCAGCGAAGGCTGCCGCCCCCGCCTGCCCTGGTCCTTCCGCCTCGCCGGGCTCATCGAAGATCCCCGCCCCGCCCTCTCCATCCTCGAGGCGCTGCGGAGCGACCCCAGCCTCTACGTGCGCAAGTCCGTCGCCAACCACCTCAACGACATCTCCCGCGACCATCCCGAAATCGTCCTCGACACTTTGCGCCGATGGGACCTAGACGACCCGCGAAGCGCCTGGATCGCCCGGCGCGGGCTTCGCACCCTCGTCAAGCAGGGCCAGCGCGCGGCCCTCGCCCTCCTCGGCGCGGGGGAGGCGGCGCGGGTCCGCATCGATGCCTTCCGGGTCGAGCCCGCCCGCATCCGCCTCGGCGAAGAGCTGGGCCTCGCCCTTGAGCTCGTTTCTACCTCGCCCAAGCCCCAGCGGCTTGTCGTCGACTACCTCGTCCACTACGCAAGACCGTCCGGCCTCGCCTCGGAGAAAGTTTTCAAGTGGAAGGAGCTCGAACTCGGCCCGGGCGAGTCCGTGAAGCTGGCAAAGCGGCAGACCATCCGCGACTTCAGCACCCGGCGCCACCATCCCGGCCGCCACAAGGTGGAACTTCAGATCAACGGCGAGCGTCTCGCCGAGGGGGAGTTCGTGCTGGGGGATTGAAGAATTCGTGGCGAGTCAAACCGAAGCGATGACGCGATCCCCGGGGCGATTGCCATCCGTCCCGCCGATGGTGGAAGGGGGCGGACGCGCCCTTGTCTTCGCCCCGGGGATTTGGTCTGCTGCCCTCCATGAAGTCTCGCACCGCCTCCGGAACCTCAATTCCCTTTTCCGTCCTGATGGCACTTGCCTCCTCCTCCACCGCCCAGATCACGAGGGAGAACATCCCCTATCTCGACGACGGGCATCCGCGCCACGTTCTCGACATCTTCGCCCCCGAGGACGCGGCGGGGCTTCCGGTGGTCTTCTGGATCCACGGGGGCGGATGGCAGGTGGGCGACAAGGACGACGTGCAGGTCAAGCCCCGCTACTTCAACGAAAAGGGATACGTCTTCGTCTCGACGAAGGACCTCGGGACGCAGGGCGATGCGGCAACGGCGGCGCTGGAAGCGTTTCTGTCGAGTTTGGGCAAGGATCGGTAGACCGGGTTTCCGATCCAAGAACCGGGTCGCCTCCCGTTCGGCACTTCTTGCCGTCCACCTCACGAACCGAACTTCTTCGCCCAAGTTCGGAACTTCTGCGAATTCTTGACGCGGCCGCGTCAAGAATTCGCATGAGCCGTCACCCCAGCGCGCTCCCTCACCAGCACCGGGCCGGGCACCTGAGCCAACAACGCGTGAGACCGGCCCACCGATTCCGACACAACTCTTGCCGCGAGTCGCGCGACTTCGTAGGTGCGTAACGGGGGAAAAGCACCCAATGTACTGCATGAAATCCCCCCTTGGTTTCCCTCCGTTCGCCCTTGCGGCCCTTGCCGCCCTCGTTTCCGCTCCTGCCGCAGCGCAAGACGACTTCGTCGATCTCTTCAACGGCAAGGATTTGGATGGATGGGACGGGAGTCCCAAAATCTGGTCCGTCGAGGACGGTGCCCTGACCGGGCGCACCGAATCGCCGGAGGACCTCGAATACAACCAGTTCCTGATCTGGCGCGGCGGCGTTCTGAAGAATTTCGAGCTGCGCGCCACCATCCGCGTGATCGGCGACAACAACAGCGGCATCCAATACCGGTCCCTCGAGCTTCCCGAGATCGGCGGATGGTCGGTCGCAGGCTACCAATGCGACGTCCATCCGGCCCCGGCCAACAACGCCATGTTCTACGAGGAGCGCGGACGCGGGATCATCGCCCAGAACGGCCAGAGCGTCGTGACCGACCCCGACGGGAGAAAATGGCTCGTGGGCGAGCGCGACCCGGTCGTGGTCGACATTTCGGAGTGGCACGAGTATTCCATCGTCGCCCAGGGCAACAAGATCGTGCACCGAATCAACGGAGAACTCACCGCCGAGCTACACGACTACGACGGAGAGCGCCGGTCGTTGGAGGGCATCCTCGCGTTTCAAATCCACCGGGGCCCGGCCATGACCGTCCAGATCAAGGACGTCAAGCTCAAGGTTCTTCCCGAGGGCGGGCTGGTGCCCTTCTCCAAAGCCGACCTGCCCAACGATGCACAGGAAATCGTCCGTCCCGCTCCGAAGGGGGGTCCCAAGGGAAAGGGACCAGCGAAGGGCGCGCCGAAGGCCCCCTCCAAAGGTGCCCCCCAAGCCGCAGCAAAGGGCAAGGGCAAGTCTCCAGGCCCGCCGCGCCAGGCTGCCGTCGGACCTGCCGTCGGCGAAAATGTCGCCACCCCCGTGTCGCGCATCAAGGTGCCCGAGGGCTTCGAGGTCGAACTCCTCTATTCCGTCCCCGGCGCCGACCAGGGCTCCTGGATCGCGCTCTGCGTCGATGACAGGGATTTTCTGGAGATCCAGCCCGGCTTCGCCGCCAACATCGTTGTCGGCTTCGGCCGCATCCAAGGCCACTCCATCGGCGTCGTCGCCAATCAGCCCTGCGTGCTGGCCGGCGCCTTGGACATCGACGCCTCGGACAAGGCGGCGCGGTTCATCCGCTTCTGCAACGCCTTCAACATCCCCCTCGTCACCTTCGTCGACGTGCCCGGCTTTCTACCCGGCGTCGAGCAGGAACATGGCGGGATCATCCGCCACGGGGCGAAGATGCTGTTCGCCTATTCCGCCACCACCGTGCCGAAACTCACGGTGATCCTCCGCAAGGCCTATGGCGGCGCGTACTTGGCCATGTGCGGGAAGGACCTCGGGGCCGACCGGGTGGTCGCATGGCCGTCCGCCGAGATCGCCGTCATGGGAGCCGAGGGAGCGGCCGAGATCGTGTTTCGCAAAGCCATCGCCGAGGCGCCGGATCCGGCGACGG
>SLGN01000049.1 GCA_007123695.1 Verrucomicrobiales bacterium | reverse complement strand
TCCACGTTCGGCGTATTTCTGGCAGGCGTCGAAGATGGGGAGGATTTCGCCGTCGGGCTGGAGCTTGGTGTAGCCCCCCTCGCGGCCGTCGGCCATGAGATTTTTGATGCGGACGTTGGCGAAGGTGCCGCGGGTCATGATGCGGTCGTTTCCGCGCCGGGCGCCGTAGGAGTTGAAGGAGGCCTTTTCGACGCCGTTCTCGAGAAGATACTTGCCTGCGGGCGAGGTCGGCTTGATCGCGCCGGCGGGGGAAATGTGGTCGGTGGTGACGGAGTCGCCGAAGATCCCGAGGGGACGGGCGCCGACGATGTTCTCGCTTTCGCCCTGCTTGCTCTCGAAGAAGGGCGGCGACTGCACGTAGGTGGAGGCTTCGTCCCACTGGTAGACGTCGCCGGCGGAGCCTTCGATCTCGGCCCACTTGGGGTTGGCCCCGTCGATGTCGCCGTAGAGCTTTTCGTAGACCTCGGGCTTGAGGGCGGCGGCGATCTGCTCGCGAAGTTCTTCCGGGCTTGGCCAGAGATCGGCGAGGAAGACGGGCTGCCCCTCGGAGTCGGTGCCGAGCGGTTCGCTGGTGAGGTCGATGTCGATGCGTCCGGCGAGGGCGTAGGCCACGACGAGCGGGGGCGACATGAGAAAGTTCGCCCGGATGGAGCCGTGGACGCGGGCCTCGAAGTTGCGGTTTCCGGAAAGGACGGAGGCGCAGACGAGGTCGCCGGTCTTGATCGCGTCCTCGATGGCGGGGTGCAGGGGGCCGGAGTTGCCGATGCAGGTGGTGCAGCCGTAGCCGACGGTCTGGAATCCGAGGCGGTCGAGTTCGGGCTGGAGACCGGTGGCCTCGAGGTAGTCGGTGACGACGCGCGATCCGGGGCCGAGCGAGGTCTTCACGTAGGGGGCGATGGTCAGCCCGCGTTCGTTGGCCTTTTTCGCAAGCAGGCCGGCGGCGAGCATCACGGAGGGGTTCGAGGTGTTGGTGCAGGAGGTGATCGCGGCGATGAGCACGGCTCCGTGGCGCAGCTCGGTCTGGATGGGGTCGAAGGCTTCCTCCGCCAGCACCGGGGCGGAGGTGGGGCGGTTGGTGCTCATCTCCGCCTGCGACTGCGGGGCGCCGGGCTGGGGGGCGGCAAGCAGGGAGCCGACGGCGTAGCCGGCGGGCTCGGGCATCGCGACGGGCACGCGGGCGTCGCGCTTCGCCGGTTCGAGGCCGAAGCCGCCATCGCCCGCGGAGGCGGAGAAGAGCTCGTCGAAGCGCTGGCGCAGCGCGGGGACGTCGACCCGGTCCTGCGGGCGCTTCGGCCCGGCGACGGCGGGGACGATGGTCGAGAGGTCGAGGTCGAGCAGGTCGGTGTAGTCGCACTGGTCTTTGGCGGGGATGCCGAAGAGGCCCTGGGCCTTGTAGTAACTCTCGACGGTGGTGCAGAGCTCCTCGCTGCGGCCGGTGCCGCGGAGGTAGGCGATGGTCTCGCCATCGACGGGGAAGAAGCCCATGGTGGCGCCGTATTCGGGGGCCATGTTGGCGATGGTGGCGCGGTCGGGCAGGGAAAGGGCCTCGGCGCCGGGGCCGTGGAACTCGACGAATTTGCCGACGACGCCGTGCTTTCGCAGCATCTCGGTGACGCGCAGGGTGAGGTCGGTGGCGGTGACGCCCTCGGCCAGTTCGCCGTGCAGATGGACGCCGACGACCTCGGGCACGAGGAAGGTGACGGGCTGGCCGAGCATTCCCGCCTCGGCCTCGATCCCGCCCACGCCCCAGCCGACGACGCCGAGGCCGTTGATCATGGTGGTGTGCGAGTCGGTGCCGACGAGGGTGTCGGGGTAGTAGACGCCGTCTTTGGAAAGCACGCCCTGGGCGAGGTATTCGAGGTTCACCTGGTGGACGATGCCGATGCCGGGGGGCACCACGGAAAAGGTCTCGAAGGCCTGCTGGCCCCACTTGAGGAATTCGTAGCGCTCGCGGTTGCGGATGAACTCGATGGCCATGTTGCGGTCGAGCGCGGCCTGCGAGCCGGCGAAATCGACCTGCACCGAGTGATCGACGACGAGATCGACGGGCACGAGGGGCTCGACCTTCTCGGCGGCGGCGCCGCGGGCCACGGCGGCGTCGCGCATCGCGGCGAGGTCGACGAGCAGGGGCACGCCGGTGAAGTCTTGCAGCACGATGCGGGCGACGGTGAAGGGGATCTCGTAGTCGCCGGGGGACTTGGCGTTCCAGTTGGCGAGGTTGGTGACGTCGGCCTCGCGCACTTTGCGTCCGTCGAGGTTGCGCAGCACCGATTCGAGCACGATGCGGATGCTGACGGGGAGGCGCTCGAGGCCGGGTGCGACGCCGGACTCCGCAAGTGCGGGCAGGCTGTGGAATTTGCCTTCGGCTCCGGAGCCGGTGGTGAAGGTGCGGACGACGTCGAAGCTCATCTTATTTTATGGGTGCTGGGAAAGGGCCGCATGGGACCGAAGAGGGTCGCAGGCGCGACCCAAGAGGGTAGGGTGCCGGACTCGACCCTGTCGGGCGCGACGCGCAAGAGGGTTCCGGGCGGGCGAGCCGGATTCTAAAGCAGGTTACGCGGCGGGGCAAGGGGTGGAATTCAGGCGGAACGGGCGCTCCTGCGGCGCGGGCGACGCCGTTTCCCCGACCCGCCGACCCTGTCGGATGCGGCGCGGCCCTTCTTCCCGGCCCCTCCCGGCCGGACCGGGCGGAAATCGACGCGTCTGCGCTCGGCATCGACCGAGGCGATTTCCACCTCGATCCCGTCGCCGAGACGGTGCCGCCGTCCGCTGCTGCGCCCGAGCGCCTCGCGCCCGCCGGGGGCGGGTTCGTAGCGGTCGTCGTGCAGCAGTGCGTAGGGCACCATGCCGCCCATCCCGAGATCGGCGAGATCCACGGCGAGCCCGGCTCCGTTGATGCCGACGATCTCGGCGGAGTAGCGCTGCCGGCGTCCGGCACGGATCTGCTCGCGCAGGTGGGCGTGGAGCTTCAGTTCCTTGCTGTCGCGCTCGGCGTCGGCCGAGTTCCGCTCGCGTGCGGAGAGCGATTCGGCCGTCTCGCGCAGGCAGCCCCCCCCTTTTTTGCCGTCCGTCTCGAAGAGGCTGCGGTGTACGAGCAGATCGGCGTAGCGCCGGATCGGGGAGGTGAAATGGGTGTAGTTCCGCTTGGCGAGGCCGAAATGGCCGAGCGGCTCGGCGGTGTAGCTGGCACGCTTGAGCGAGCGGACGAAGCCGAGCTTCAGCGCCCCGCCGACGGCGTGTTCACCGAGGCGGCGCAGCAGCTTCATCGCCTCGCCCGGCCGCAGCAGGTTGCCGCAGGGGACGGCGTGGGAGAGGACTTCCTCGCGGTAGCTGGCGAGGCGCTTGGGGTCGGGGGCCTGGTGGCTGCGGTAGAGCGCGGGGCGCTTGCTTTTGGCGAGACGGGCGGCGGCGGCTTCGTTGGCCAGGAGCATGAATTCCTCGACGAGCTGGTGGGATGCGTCGTTCTCGTGCCGGTCGATGCGCGAGATGCGTCCGGCGCGGTCGAGCCGGATCTTCGTCTCGGGAAAGTCGAGGTCGAGGGATCCGGCGTCAAAACGGCGGCGGCGCAGTCGCTGGGCGAGCCCGTGGGCGAGGTGCAGCATCTCCTCCTCGCCGTCGCGGGGCTCGCGCTGCAGGGTCGCCATCGCCTCGGCGTAGGTGAAGCGGCGGCGCGAGCGGATCACGGCGGGGTAGAAATCGACCGAGAGGACCTTCCCGTCGTGAGAGAGGAGGAATTCGGCGCATTTGCTCAGCCTCTCCACTCCGGGCTTGAGCGAGCAGAGCTCGTTGCTCAGCGCCTCGGGCAGCATCGGCACGACCCGGTCGACGAGATAGGAGGAATTCCCCCGCTTCCGCGCCTCGCGGTCGAGGGCCGAACCGGGACGCACGTAGTGCGACACGTCCGCGATGTGGACCCAGAGCCGCCAGCGCTTGCGGCCCGCGGGCTCGAGGCAGATCGCGTCGTCGAAGTCGCGGGCGTCGTCGGGATCGATCGTCACCACCCGGTGCTCGCGGCAGTCGCGCCGACCCGCGCGGTCCTTTTCACGGACCCGGCGCCCGAAGCTGCGCGCCTCGCGCAGGACCTCGGCGGGAAAATCGCTCTCGAGCCCGTAGTGACGCAGCACCCCGAGCATGTCCACGCCCTGGGCATGGGGGGCCCCGAGCACCTCGACGATGCGTCCCTTCGGCGGAACATGCCGGGAATCCCACGCCGCGAGCTCGACGACGACCTTTGCCCCGGACTCCGCCGCGACGCTTCCGGGGCGGTCCGGAACGGCAATTTCGCGCGAAAAGCGAGGATCGTCGGGCCGCACCGACAGCCTGCCGCTGGAAATTCGCAGGGTACCGACGAACCGGCTGCGGCGGCGTTCGAGAATTCGCACCACGCGTCCGCCGGGCGCCGGTCCGCCACCGCCCCGCAGGGCCGAGGAAAGGCGGTCGCGCAGACCCTTCCGCGGAACCTCGTCCAGCAGCACGAGGACGCGGTCCTCGTGGAGCGCCGTGCCCGTGGCCGATGCCGGAATCGCGATCTCCGGATGCCGGCCGCCTTCGATGGGGAGAAAACCCCGGCCGCCGCGGGTGATCTGGATGCGACCGGCCACCAACGCGGGCGAAGACGTCGGCAGGTAGCGGCCCGAGCCGATCGCCGCGACCTCGCCGCGGCCTTCGAGGCGGCGCAGGCAGCGTTTCAGCTCCGAAAGCCGCTTCGCGGGGAGACTGAGGGACCGACGCAGTTCCTCGCAGGTGGCCGCGAGGCTGGGCTCCCGCGTCAAGTGATCGAGAAGAAGTGTTTCCATTGAGAGAAAAAGGGGGTTTCGGGAAGGATTCCCTTGGGGTGTGTCTGGGTTTCGTTTCGTGGCGGGCCGCAGCGATGCGGGCCGCCTGGTCCCCGGTCCGCTCGAGCTGGAGTTCCGGCAGCGGATTTTCGGAACTCCCCGCGCATAGGGCGAGGAGCGGGATGGGGAAGATCCGACCGCGGAAGGGGCGGACGCGAACGAAAGGAAGAGACGCGATGGTCTCGATGCCGTAGGGCGAACTGGGCCGGGAAGCAGAACAAACGGAAACCCAGGCTGGAATCCCCTTCCTCGGGGATGGACCTGGGCAAGGCTCGTCGCGGAATCGCCCTCGGGCAAGGAAAACTTTTCCCGCCATCGCGAGCCCACGCTCGCCGAACCCGCCGCGCGGCCCCTGCTGCGGGGAAACCGCGCTTTACACCCGGCGGCGGCGGCCCTATCGTCCGGCCCCTTGCGACCGGGCCCGAGACCCGGCGCGGCGGACGAGCCATGGCCACCGCAAAGACCGGCAAACGCATCGTCATCAAGATCGGCACCGGCGTCCTCACGCGGAACGCGGGGGGCGGCATCCACCACGCCATGATCGCCCGGCTCGCGCAGGCCATCGCCGACGTCCACGCCGCCGGTCACGAAGTCGTCGTGGTCTCCTCCGGCGCCGTCGGCGCCGGGCTGCCTGCCTTCGGTCTCGAGCGGCGGCCCGAAGAGACCGAGATGCTCCAGGCTTGCGCCGCAGCCGGCCAGGCCCGGCTCATGCACCTCTACGAAAGCCAGTTCGGCCACCACGAGCTGAAGGTCGCCCAGCTTCTCGTCACCCACGAGGATTTGCAGGACGAGCGCCGCAGCGGCAACGTCCTCGCCACGCTCGACACCATCCTCGCCCACCGCGGCATCGTCCCCATCATCAACGAAAACGACTCCGTCTCCGTCTACGAACTCAAGGTCGGCGACAACGACACCCTGTCCTCCATCGTCGCCCGCCTCGCCGCTGCGGAAATGCTCGTGCTTCTCACCAGCGTCCCCGGACTCGTCGGCCCCGAAGCCCGGTCCGAAGAGGACATCATCCCCTTCGTCGACGAAGTCGAATCCGTCCTCGCCTACGCCCGCGACGAAAAAGGAGCGCTCTCCGTCGGAGGCATGGCGAGCAAGCTCCGCGCCGTCGAGGCCGCGGTGAACTCCGGCATCGAGACCCTCATCGCGAGCGGCCTGCGCCCGGAGCAGCTTCCCGAACTCGTCGAAGGCGGAGGCATCGCCACCCGCTTCCGACCCAAGACGCCCGCAACGGCCCTCGCTCCCTGAATCCGGCGTCGGCCGGCCCGGACCCGCCGAACGCCACGCGACAACGGGCGCTCGGCAGCCTGCCGCCCCGCGCTCCGCCAGAAATTTTTCGAAAGCTCCCCCCTCTCCAGCATGACCAACGAAGAAATCGGCCGCGAGATTCGCCGCATGGGCGAGACGGCCCGCGCCGCAGCCCACGCCCTCGCCACCCTCACCACCGCCGAGAAAGACGCCATCCTCCTCGCCATGGCCGACGCCCTCGTCGCGCAAGAAGCCGAGATCCTCGCCGCCAACGCTCTCGACCTCGCCGCCGCCGCCGAGAACGGGCTCGGTGCCGCGATGCAGGACCGCCTGCGCCTCGACCCCGCACGCATCGCCGCCATGGCCCAGGGCCTCCGGGAAGTCGCCGCCCTGCGCGACCCCGTCGGCGAAATCCTGCGGGAATGGGAAAGGCCCAACGGACTCCGCCTTCAAAAAAAGCGCACCCCCATCGGCGTCATCGGAATCATCTACGAAAGCCGCCCCAACGTCACCGCCGACGCCGCCGCCCTTTGCTTCAAGACCGGAAACGCCACCATCCTGCGCGGAGGCAAGGAGGCGATCCACTCCAACCGCGC
>SLGN01000647.1 GCA_007123695.1 Verrucomicrobiales bacterium | reverse complement strand
GGACTTGGCGAGTGCTCCGCTGGTGATTTTGGAGAGGTCGGTGCCGCAGGCTTTGAGGAGGTGGGGGGCCTGTCCTCGATAGGCGGCGCGGGTCGCTTCGGCGGCGATCTTGAGGCGGGAGCATTCGGTTTCGAGCGTCGATCCGTCCTCGCCCCGTCCCGAGGTTTCCGGGAAAAGCGGGATGTGGCCGAGTTCCATGCAGGAGAGGGTGGACCCTTGCAGGAGCCTGCCGTCGACGACCGCGCCCGCGCCGATGCCGGTGCCGGGGAAAATGCCCACGGCGCAGCGCGCTCCCCGCGCCGCCCCGGACTGGTATTCGCCGTAGACGCCCGCATCGACGTCGTTGCAGATCACGGTGGGCACTCCGAAAGCCTCGCCGAGATGCGTCTCGACGGGGACGCGGCTCCAGCCGAGGTTGGGCGCCTCGACGATTTCGCCCTTCGACGGGTTGATCGGGCCGGGGCAGCCGACTCCGATGGCGGCGAGTTGGCCGGGCTCGACCCCGGCGTCGGCAAGGGCGTCCGATACGGTGCCGGCCATGCGCTTGAGTCCGGCGCGGACCCCCTTGGCGCCCTGCGTCTTGCATTTCGCGCGTCCGAGGATGCGGTAGTCGTCGTCGAACACCTTCGCGAGCATCTTCGTGCCGCCGAGGTCGAACCCGATCCAGACGCGTCCGTGGTGGGTGGGTTTCTTCTTCATTTTCTTCAAATCAGGGAGGCCGCGGTCTCGCGGGCCCAGAGGTCCGCCGAAACGATTTCTTCGAGAGATGGATGGAGCTGGTTGGCGTGCCGGGACATGGTTTCCTCGACGGTCCGCCAGATGCCGGGAAAGCCGAGGCCGCCCTCGAGGAACGAAGCTACGGCGACCTCGTTGGCGGCGTTGAGCACGGCGGGCAGGGTGCCTCCGGCGGAACCCGCCGCCTTGGCGAGCCGCAGAGCGGGGAAGTCGTCCCAGCGCGGGGCTTCGAAGTCGAGGCGGGCCAACTCGGCGAAGTCGAGGGGGGGCAGCCGGTTCGGGACCCGGTCGGGCCAGGTCACGGCATACTGGATGGGAAAGCACATGTCGGTCGTGCTGAGCTGGGCGAGCACGGAGCCGTCGACGAATTCGACCATGCTGTGGACGATGCTCTGCGGATGCACCACGACATCGACCCGGTCCATCCCGATGTCGAACAGCCACCTCGCTTCGATCATTTCGAGCCCTTTGTTGAAAAGGGTGGCGGAATCGATCGTGATCTTTCGCCCCATCTCCCAGGTGGGGTGCTTCAGGGCCTGGGCCACCGTCACCTCGGCAAGCTCCGCCGCGGGCAGCTTGCGGAAGGGCCCCCCCGAGGCGGTCAGGATGAGGCGCGAGACGTCTTCGGAGCGCTGCCCCTCGAGGCATTGGAAGATCGCGTTGTGTTCCGAATCGACCGGCAGCACCTTGACGCCCTTGCGCCGGGCCGCCTCCATCACCGCCTCGCCGGCCATCACGAGGATTTCCTTCGAGGCCACGGCGATGTCCTTGCCCGCTTCGATCGCGGCGAGAGCCGGCTCGAGCCCCGCGACGCCGACGATGGCGACGAGGACGAGATCCGCCTCGGGCAGGGTGGCCAGCTCGACGAGACCCTCCCGGCCGCTGCGGACGGTGCAGTCGCCGGGCAGGGCGCGGCGCACCCGGTCCAACCCTGTTGGGTCGTGGAGGCAACCCTGTTTGATCCCGAATTCGGCTATCTGGGCAGCGAGGGCGTCGGCGCTGCGGTTCGCGGCGAGCCCCACCAGCCGCATCCGCGAGGGTAGCTCGCGGGCGACCTTCAGAGAACTCTCGCCGATCGATCCGGTCGAGCCCAGCACGACCACGTTCCTGGTTCGGGAGTCTTCTGGCATGGGAGGGGTCAGGAGGCGAGGCGGAGAAAGAGGTAGTAGAAGGGAGCGGTGAAGATGACCGAGTCGATCAAGTCGAGGAAGCCGCCGATGCCGGGCATGACGTGGCCGCTGTCCTTCGCCGCAAGGCTGCGTTTGAAGATCGACTCGGCAAGGTCGCCCAGCACGGCGAGGAGCGCGAGGACCAATCCGAGAATTCCCGCCGACACGGGACCGAGCAGCGGGGCCCGGTCGCCGAGCAGCCACCAGACGAGGTAGCTGCCCGCGACGGCGAGGGCGAGGGCCCCCCAGAAGCCCTGCCAGGTCTTGCCGGGGCTGATGTGCGGGACCAGCTTGTCGCGCCCGATCGCCGAACCGACGACGTAGGCGCCGGCGTCGGTCAGTTTCGTCACCGCGACGAGATGGATGAGGTAGTAGGCCGATGCCGGGGCTCCGTCGGCGGTGGTCACCGGCAGGAGGAAGATCTTCGGAATGAAGGCGAAGAGGACCACGCAGTAGGCGAAGCCGAGCAGCGTGGCGCTGATTTCGTCAAGCGAGCGCGAGCCCTCGAGAGGCCGACGGACCCGCAGGAGGATCATCGCGACCAGCAGCGTCGCGAGGGCGATGCCGTCGAGCTCGCCATACCAGTCGGGCCGGTATCCCCAGAGCGGAGCGATCAGCAGGGCGAGGTAGGCTGCGGCTACGGCGAAGGTGGCGATGCGGAAGCGCCGGAATCCGGGATCGGGGAAGAGACGGAAGTATTCCGCCAAGGCGCCCAGGGAGAGCAGCAGGAACAGGGCGACGAGAATCCAGGGCTGCGAGAACCAGAAGGCGAGGGAGAGGAGCCCGACGAGGACGACGGTGCTGAGGGACCGCTGGAGGAAGGTGCGGGCCTTCGAGGAGGGGGCGGCAGGAGGTTCCGTCATGCGCGGTCGTCGTGGCGTCTGCCCTGCCATGAAACAAGCTGGGGGCGCGCTTGGCAATCACAATTCCACGACAATCGTCGAAGGAACCGACCGATGCCCGCCGCTGCGGCGGCAGGCCAGGCTCGCGCCGGTGTCGGCACCGTTCCCCGGACGACGGTCGGCGCGGGCTGCCGGGCTGCGGGCCCGGGACGTTTTCAGGGTCGCTTTCCCGTCAGCCCCGCTCCGCGATGGGGGTGATGGGCTGGTCCTCGGTGGGACCGGTGTAGAGGGTGAGCGGGCGGTAGAGGCGGTTGTCGTCCAACTGCTCCAGCACTTGGGCGGTCCAGCCGGCGGCGCGGGAGATCGCGAAGATCGGGGTGAAGAGGTCGGTCGGGATGCCGAGGGAGTAGTAGACCGTGGCGGAGTAGAAGTCCACGTTGGCGTTGAGGTTCTTTCGCTCCTTCATCATCTGGGCGATGCGCTCGGACATGGCGATCCATTTGCTCTCGCCGAGTTCCTCGGTGAGCTTGATCGCCATCTTGCGGAGATGGGGAGCGCGCGGATCGAGGGTGCGGTAGACGCGGTGGCCGATGCCCATGATCTTTTTCTTCTGCGCGAGGCAGTCTTCGACGTAGGCATCGACTTTGTCGAGGTCGCCGATCTCCTGGAGCATGTGGATGACGCCTTCGTTGGCCCCGCCGTGGAGAGGCCCCTTGAGCGTGCCGATCGCCGAGGTGATCGCGGAATACATGTCCGAGAGGGTGGCGATGGTGACCCGGGCGCTGAAGGTGGAGGCGTTCATCCCGTGGTCGGCGTGCAGGATGTAGGCGACGTCGAGGGTGCGGGTGGCCTCGGCGCTGGGCGCCTCGCCGTTCACGAGATAGAGAAAATGCGCGGCCTCGGAGAGATCTTTGCGGACCGGGGGCAGGTCGAGACCCTGGCGGGCGCGGTGGTAGTAGGCGACGATGAGCGGCATCTGGGCGCAGATGGCGATGGCCCGCTCTTCGTTGAGGTCGTAGTCCTGGTCGTGGCCGCGGGTGTCGTAGAGGCCGAGCATGCTGACGCCGGTGCGGAGGACCTCCATGGGCTGCGCGTCCTTGGGGGCGGCGAGGATGAAGTCGATGACCCCTTGGGGCAGGTGGCGCTCGGAGCGCAGCAATTCGGTGAAGGCGTCGAGTTCGGCTTGGGTTGGGAGCTTGCGTCGGTGCAGGAGGAACATCACCTCCTCGAAAGTGCCGTGCTCGACGAGGTCGTCGATGTTGTAGCCGAGGTAGCGGAGGATGCCCTCCTTCCCCTGCACGTCGCTGAGGCAGGATTCGTTCGCGATGACTCCCTCGAGTCCTTTGGAGAATTGCGGTGTTTCCGACATCGGTGTTGCTGGTATTGGATTCGTTGATTTGTCGAGTTGTCCGGCAGTCGTTTCGGCGGCGCGTCAGCCCATCGCCCGGACGAGCGCGGCGCCCATGTCGGAGGGATTCTGGGCCACTTCGATCCCCGCATCCCGCAGGGCTTCGATTTTGGCTTCGGCGGTGCCCTTGCCGCCGGACACGATGGCCCCGGCGTGGCCCATCCGCCGCCCTGGAGGCGCGGTGGCTCCGGCGATGAAGGCGGCCATCGGCTTCTTGCAGTTGTCCTTGGCCCAGGCTGCGGCGGTCTCTTCGTTGGAACCGCCGATCTCGCCGATCATGATGATGGCTTCGGTCTCGGGATCCTCGTTGAACATCTTGAGGACGTCGAGGTGGGTCGTGCCGTTGATGGGGTCTCCGCCGATGCCGACGCAGGTGCTCTGGCCCAGACCGAGGTTGGTTAGCTGCCAGACGGCCTCGTAGGTGAGCGTGCCGCTGCGGGAGACGACGCCGACCTTCCCCCGCCGGTGGATGTAGCCGGGGGCGATGCCGATGCGGCAGCCTCCGTGGGAGTTCTCCCCAAGGCCCGGGGTGACGATGCCGGGGCAGTTGGGCCCGATGAGGCGCGTCTTGCGACCCTCCATGGCGGCACGCACGCGCATCATGTCCATCACGGGGATGCCCTCGGTGATGGCCACGACGAGATCGACGCCCGCATCGACCGACTCGAGAATCGCGTCGGCGGCGAAGGGCGGGGGGACGAAGACGGCGGAGACGCTGGCGCCGGTCTCGGCGACGGCTTCGGCGACGGTGTCGAAGATCGGAACCTTGTCGGCGAAGAGCTGGCCCCCTTTGCCAGGAGTGACTCCGGCGACCAGCTGGGTCCCGTAGTCGAGGCTGAGCTGGGCGTGGCGGCCGCCGAAGGACCCGGTTATGCCCTGGACGAGGATCTTGGTGTTTTCGTTGACGAGGATGGCCATGGGAAGTGGGAAGTTTTCAGTAATCAGTTTTCAGTCTTTGATCGGCGGGCTTCGATGGAGCGGACGAGGCCTTGCAGCATCGCGGAGATTTCTTTGGATTCGGAAACGATTTCGTTCGCGATTTCGTCCCGCAGGAGCCCGAGCCTCTGGGCGATGTAGGTCTGGGTGCGCATTTCTCCGTTCGACCCTTTGGCGATCCGGAGGAAGCGAATGAAATCGCCGGGGGAATCCCGCTCGTGGCCCTCGGCGATGTTCGGCGGCACGGAGATGGCGGAACGTTGCCTCTGGTCCTTGAGGGAAAAGTTCTTCCAAGCATCCACCTCGCCGCAGATCCGGACGGCCTGCTCGAGTCCGCGTTGCCAGACGGCAAGGTTTTCAAAGGTGCTGAAGGCCATTTCGCTTGGTGGGGTGGTGCGATTTTCGATCTTCGGTGTCGGAGGCAACTGAAAACTGAAAACTCCACCCTGAAAACTCATGCCGCAATGGCGGCGACCGCCTTCTCGGCGGCGTCGGCGAGGGTGTCGGCGGAGACGAGGGCGACGTCCGATTCGGCGAGGGTGCGCTTTCCGGCCTCGACGTTGTTGCCCTCGAGCCGAACGACCAGGGGGATGTTCAGATCGACTTCCTTGCAGGCGGCGACGATGCCCTTGGCGATGACGTCGCAGTCCATGATGCCGCCGAAGATGTTCACGAGGATGGCCTCGACCTTGGGATCGGCGAGGATGATCTTGAAGGCGTTGGTGACCTGCTCCTGCGTGGCGCCGCCGCCGACGTCGAGGAAGTTGGCGGGCTCGCCGCCGCAGTGCTTGATGATGTCCATCGTGGCCATGGCGAGGCCGGCGCCGTTGACGAGGCAGGCGATGTTGCCGTCGAGGCCGATGTAGTTGAGGTGGTATTTGGCCGCCTCGACCTCGCGGGGATCGTCCTCGGCGGGATCGTGCAGCTCGGCGATTTCGGGGTGCCGGTAGAGGGCGTTGTCGTCGAAGTCGAATTTCGCGTCGAGGGCGAGGACCTGTCCGTCGGGGGTGGTCACGAGCGGGTTGATCTCGACCATGGAGCAGTCGCACTCGATGAAGAGGCGGTAGAGCGAGGAGAGCAGCTTGCCGAACTGCTTGGCCTGGTCGCCGGAGAAGCCGAGCTTCGAGGAGAGCTTGCGGATCTCGTAGGGCTGGAGACCGAGGAGCGGATGCACCGGCTGGTGGTGGATCTTTTCGGGGGTCTCGGCGGCGACGTCCTCGATGTTGACCCCGCCCTCGGTGCTGGCAACGATCATCGGCCCGCGGGTGTCGCGGTCCATGAGGATGGCGAGGTAGTATTCCTTCGTGATTTCGACGGCGTCGGCGACCATCACCTTGCCGACCATCTTTCCTTCCTCGCCGGTCTGGTGGGTGACGAGGACTTGGCCGAGCATTTTGGAAGCGATGTCGGCGGCCTCTTCGGGGGTGGAGACGAGATGGACGCCGCCCTGGAAGCCGTTCTTGAAGGTCCCCTTGCCGCGGCCTCCGGCGTGGACTTGGGCCTTGACGACGATTTTCGAGCCGATCGCAGCAGCGGCTTCCTTGGCTTCTTCGGGGCTGTTGGCGACCTTGCCCTTGGGGGAGGGTACGCCGAATCGTTCG
>SLGN01000433.1 GCA_007123695.1 Verrucomicrobiales bacterium | reverse complement strand
GGTGGCATGGAAGAGGCTGCGGCCGCTTTCGAAGCTGGCGTCCCGCAGGCGCTGGGGCGCGGCGTGGGGCAAGGCGGCCGCGACGGTCCATTCCCGCCCCGGTCCCTCGGGCGGGGCGATCTCGAAGTCGGGCACGGCCTGGTAGCTGACGCCGGTGAGTTCGGCGAGGGCGGCGAGATGCTCGTTGGGGGCGTGGGCGAGGGCCTCGTCGCGGATGTTGGCGAGGAAACCCGCGTAGCTGGCGCCGCCGGGGTGGCGGGCGGCGGAGTTGAGAAAGGTGAAGTAGCGGCGGCGCTGGGGCAGCGTCCAGCCCGACTTCTGGTTGCGCAGGGCGAAGGCGTAGGCGATGCCCGCGACAGGCGGATAGTCGGCCAGCATCGCGCCGATGGTGCGGCCGTAGCGCTCGTTGCGTGCGATGAGGGCGGCCCAGTCGGGGATCTCGGGCGGCCCGGCGCCTTCGATCAGGGCGAGGCCCTTTTCGATGGCGGAGGGCGTCTCGAGGGAGACGAGCAGGTTGAGAAGCTCGACGTCGGCCTCGGACGAGCCGCGGGGCAGCAGCTCCTCGAGTCTTGCGGCGACGCGTTCGCGGAGTTCGCCGTCGGGTTTGCCGAGCCGGATGAAGGCGAGCTGCCAGGCGCGGAGCCAACCGAGAAACTGGCCTTCGTCGAGGTCGCCGGGCTCCATGGAGAGGAGCGCCTCGGCGAGGGGGGCTCCGTGCTCGGCGGGATCGCCGTGCCGGGCGAGGGCGACCGCCCCGGTGATGCGGGTCTGCGGATTGTCGGCGCCGAGGACCCGGGCGGCCCAGAGGGAGACGGGCTGGGACTCGACGGCGATGCGGGCGGCGTGGCGGAGAAACCGGTCGGGGCTGGCGAGATGCGGCCACGCCGTTTCGAGGGCGTCGGGATGCTCGCTGCCATGGAAGGCCTCCAGCTCGCGGCGCAGGGCGCGGGCCGCGACGATTTCGGTCGGCTCGGCGACGGTCTCCTCGGCGGCGATCGGCTCCGTGTAGCTCACCCGGTAGAGGGCGCTCTGGGCGCCGCGTCCGCCGATGGTGAAGTAGAGGGCCCCGTCGTCGCCGACGACGGCGTCGGTGAGCGGCAGGGGCGCGCCGTAGAGGAAGGGCTCGGCCACGCCGGCATAGCCTGCCCCGCGGGCTTCGAGGTGGATGGCGTGGATGGTGCCGAAAGTCCAGTCGAGGGCGAAGAGGGCCTCGCGGTATTTGCGGGGAAACGGCGCACCGGTGCCGAAGACGACGCCGGTGGGCGATCCGGGTCCGATTTCGACGACGGGTGGCAGGCTGTCCTCGTAGTGGCTCGGCCATTTCCCGGATCCGCTACGCCAGCCGTAGTCGCCGCCGCTGACGACGTGGTTGATGCGGGTGGGGCGGTACCAGGGCATGCCCATGTCCCACTCCATGTCGGCGTCGAAGGTGAAGAGGTCGCCGTGGCGGTTCAGGGCGATGTCGTATTGGTTGCGGAAGCCGATGCAGTGGAGCTCCTGCGCGCGCGTCTCGGGATCGAAGCGGGTCACCCACCCGCCGGGGGCGAGCCTGCCGCGGGCATGGCCGCGGGCGTCCCACATGCGGGGCAGCAGCAGGTCTTCGTTCCAGGTCGGCACCCGCGAGCCAACAAGCACTTCGTCGGGCGGCAGGTTGGTGTGGTTGCCGGAGTTGACGTAGAGGCTCTCTCCGTCCTCGGCGAGGATCACGGCGTGGTTGCCATGTTCTCCGCCGCCGACGGCGCTGGGGATGCGCTCGAAGGCATCGAGCCTGCCGTCGCCGTCGCTGTCGGTGACGCGGTGGAGCCCGGCCCCGCTCTTGTGGAACCAGAGAGCGTCGAAGGCCCAGACGAGACCCTGCGCGCCGGAAAGATCGACAGGCATCTTCTCGACGGAGACGGAATCCCCGCCTCCCATGTCGATGCGGTAGAGGCCCTTGTCGCCCTGGTCGCTGGCGAGCAGCCTGCCCTGGTCGTCCTTGGCGAGGGAAACCCACGAGCCCTGCTCGGCTTTCGGCACGGTGTAGAGAAGCTCGACGCGGAAGCCCGCGGGCACGGTGATCTCGGCGGGATCAAGGGGCGCCGATCCGGCCCCGCCGCCGCCCGCCCCGAGTCCGGCGAGCCCCCAGGGCTTCGTTCCGAACTCGCCGAGAGGCTTGAGCGGGCCGGTCCATGCCGAGTCGTCGAAATCCGCACCGCGCCATCCTTCAGCTTCTTCCAGCGCCATCTTCCACCCGGGGGCGCTGAGGACGTGGTGCTGCGCTCCGTCGGCGGTCTCGTATTCGAGCTTGAGGACGAAGGCGGCGATGCCGCCCCGGTTGCGCGCCTTAGCGGCGATCTGGTTGCGGCCCGGCGCGAGAAAGGAGGCGGCGTCGCTCTGCAGGATCGGCTGGCCCCAGTCGGGCGCCCGGCCGACGCGTTTTTCGTTGATCCAGAGCTCGACCTCGTTGTCGCAGGTGGCGTAGAGCCGCGCCGATTTCACCTCGCCGGAAATGTCGAAGGAGTGGCGCAGAAAAATCCAGTCGTCGTTGAGGACGTCGGCCCGCCAGATCCAGACGGACCGGGGCTCGGCGGCGACCCAGGCATGGGGGGCGGCGGCTGTCTGGGCCGGGGCGCGGTCGGCAGGGAAAAGGCAGGCGAGGACGCCGAGGAACGCGGCAAGTCGGGGCGAAGGAAGGGCGAAACGGCGGAGAAAGCTCTGCATGGGGGGGATTTTCGCCAAAAAGCGCTCCCTCGTCCAGCGCCGATCTCCGCGATCTCCAAAAGCGGCGGCGACCATCGCCCGTCGACCGTCAAAAGGGCCAGAAGAGCGGGATGAAGATGATGGCGACGATCCAGAGCAGCAGATTGAGCGGCACCCCGACCTTGGGGAAGTCGGCGAAGCGGTAGCCGCCGGCGCCGAAGACGTAGGTGTTGGTCTGGTAGCCGATAGGGGTCATGAAGCTGGCGCTGGCGCCGAACATCACCGCGACCACGAAGGGGCGGGCTTCGACGCCGAGGCCGGCGGCGATGCCGACGACGATGGGGGTTAGGAGAATGGCGACGGCGTTGTTGGTCACGATCTCGGTGAGGACAGACGCGAGCAGGTAGACGGCGGCGAGGACGAGGAGCGGGCCGTGGGGCTGGAGCCATGCGGCGACGGCTTCGGCGACGAGCGCGGCGGCGCCGGTGGTCTCCATGGCCCGGCCCAGCCCGAGCATGCCGAAGATGAGAAAGAGCAGGCTCCATTCCACCGACTGGTAGATCTCCCGGGGATCGAGGCAGCGGGTCAGGGCGACGAAGGCGGCGGCGGCAAGGGCGGCGAGGGAGATCGGCATCGCCCCGAGGGCCGAGAGCGCCACGACCGCAACGATGGCGCCGATGGCGAGGGGCGCCTTCTCCCGGCGGAAGGGCCTGTCGCGGGCCTCGCTGAGGCTGAGGAAGTCGCCCTCCCCCTGCATCTTGACAAGGTTCGGCTCGGGCCCTTCGAAGATGACGGTGTCGCCGAAGCTCAAGGGCACGTCGAGGTAGTTTTCGGTGAGGTTGACGCCGCGGCGGTGCACTGCGGCGGCGCGGACTCCGTAACGGCGGCGGAAACCGATCTCGCGGATGGTCCTGCCGATGAAGTCCGACTGGGGACCCACGATGGCCTCGACGAGCTTGAGCGACGCTGTCTTGCCGGGACTTTCGGAATGGCTTTCGGAACCGAAGTCGAGGCCGTTCATCTGCTGGATCGCGGCGATGCCGCGCGACGGCGCCGACAGCACGAGCAGGTCGCCGGCCTTGAGGACAAGTTCGTCGATCGGCGTGTCCTCGATGCGGCGGGCGTCGCGCAGGACTTCGAAAATGCGGATGCTGCGGCTGCGTCCGAGGGGGGTCTCGGCGACGGGCCGGCCGACGAGGGGCGAATTTTCGACGACCACGGCGTGGGTGTAGAAGCTGCGCGTGTCCTCGGTCGAGAGCAGGGAGGAGAGGGTTTCGCGCGTCGGGAGCAGACGGCGGCCGACGAAGAGGAGGTAACCGCCGCCGACCACGGCGTAGATCGCGCCCATCTTGGAGATTTCGAAGATGGAGAAAGGCGCGAGCCCCTGCTGCTCGGCCACCCCCGAAACGAGGATGTTGGTCGAGGTCCCGATCGCGGTGCAGGTGCCCCCGAGAATCGAGAAGAAGGACAGGGGGATGAGCAGCCGCGATGCCTTGAGGCCGGAGGAACGGGCGTAGCCGAGGAGCACGGGCAGAAAGACGACGACGATGGGCGTGTTGTTGAGGAAGGCCGAGAGGGGCACCACGATCAGGGCGAGCAGGAGCAGGGCCTTGCCTTCGCTGGCGCCCGCGGCACGGGAGAAGACGCGCGCGATCTGCTCGATGGTGCCGGTCCGGACGAGCGCGGCGCTGAGGACGAACATCGCACCGATGGTGACGGGAGCGCTGTTGGAGAAGACCGCGAGGACGTCCCTTTCGTCGAGCGTTCCCGTAGCGATGAGGATGCCGAGAGCGCAAAGCGCGGCGAGGTCGGGCGGGAGCCACTCCTTGGCGAAGGTCACGAAGACCCCCGCCAAAACCGCAAAGACCAGAATTTGCCTAAGGCTCTCTCCATCCATCGCGCCGAGGGTAGCCGAAATTTCGCGATGCGCAGACAAAAAACAAGCCGGGCCATACTCTGCTTCGGAGACCGTCCGGGGCCCGGCGGCGGGCTGGCCGAAAGGCAACGCTGCGCGCCGAGTCAGTTCGGCACGGCTCAATCGGGCATCAGCACGACACGGAATCCGACGTCGTGGCGGTCCTTCTGCGAGGGGCTGGCGGCCATGCGGTTGGCGACGGAGAGGTCGTATTGCGACGAACGGTTCCACGCGCCGCCCCGGAGGACTTTTCGGTCGGTGCCGACCCACTCGGGCCGGGGCGTCGCGCCCTCGCGCTGGACGCGGGCGACGATGGTCTGGGAATACCAATCGCTGACCCATTCCCAGACGTTTCCGCGCACGTCGTAGAGCCCGAGTTCGTTGGGGGCGAGGCTGCCGACGGGGGCATGGGAAGTCTGCCGGTCGAAGAGGCTGGAGACGGCCCCGTCGAGCTTCTGCCCCCCTACGAGCTTGCTCCACTCCTCGTCCGTGGGGAGACGGTAGCGGTAGCCCGCCGGCAGGGTGCCGAGCGACCTCTCGTGGTCGGTGAGGGCTTCGCAGAAGCGCACCGCCTCGAACCAGGTGACGCTGTCGACGGGATGGTCGGGCGCCTTGAAGTAGCTCGGGTTCTGGCCGCCGAGGCGCTCGTATTCGGCCTGGGTGACCTCGTGGGCCCCGGCCCAGCCGCGCAGCACGGGAATCCAGACCATCTCGCGGCCAAGCCCGTTGCGGAAGTTGCGCGTGACGGCGGGCGCCGGGTCGTAGGGCAGGGTCACGTCGAAGTTCAGGGCGCCGCCGGCCTCGAGCGTGCCGGAGACGGAGGTGGCGCGGTGGTTCTCCAGAGACAGCTCGAAGCGATGGTCGCCGGGCGGCATCTCGGGCAGGGTCAGCGGGGTGCGCCCGAGGGGCATGCCCGCCGAGACGACGGCGGCGCCGGAGGGACGGCTCTCCAAGGTGACGCTGCCGTAGGCGAAGGGGAACTCCACCCGCTGGGTCGCCTCGTCGCGCCCGCTGCCGACTTGGAGGAGGCTCTCGACATCGCCGAGGCGGGGGTGGCGGGCGCGGAGGACGTATTCGCCGACCGGCATCTCGAGCTGGAAGGGGGTCGTCTGGAGCCCCCGTCCGAGACGGCGCTTGCCGAGATGGACCTCGGCCCCGGGGGGATCGCTTTCGAACGAGACGAGGGCGCGGTCCCACGCGAATTCGAGATCGACGGTGGAACCGGCCACGACCTCGACGGTGCGCTGGATCGGCTGCCATTCCTCGAAGCGCAGCTCGAGGCGGTGGCGGCCCACCGAGAGGTTCGGGAGGCTGAGCGGGGTCGTCCCGGCCTTGCGGGCGCGGGCGTTGGGCTTGTCGGCGGGCGAGATCCAGACTTCGGCCCCGATGGGATCGCTGGTGATTTTGAGCCCGCCCTTGGCGAAGACGGCGGAGACCGAGGTGTTCCGGTTCTGCTCGACCCGCACGGTCTGCGACTGCTCGGGGAAGCCCGCCACGGAGAGGTAGACCTGGTACTCGCCGGGGTCGAGCCGCTCGATCTTCGCGGGCGTCGTCCCCGCCTCGACGAGTTCGGTGGACTCCTTCTCGCGGGTCCGGACGACCTTGAACTCGGCGCCCTTGGGCTCGCTCACGACCTCGATGCGGCCCGAGCTGCGGGAAAGCTCGATGCCGTCGACGACGAGCGGCTCTTCGCTCTCGACCCGGACGGTGCGGGACACCGGATCGTGGCCCTCCAGCGCGACGACGAGCGCGTGTTCGCCAAAGGGCACGCCGGTGAAGATGGCGGGGCTGGTCTGGGCCTGCATCGACCCGAGCCGCACCTCGGCGCCGGCGGGGGCGGCATCGACGCGAACGACGCCGCGGGCCTCGGCCAGGCGACGCTCGATGAGCGGGAGCGAGGCGAGGGCGTCGGCGTTTTCGGGATCGATGTCGAGGACGGCTTCGAAGAGCCTCTTGGCGGCGAACCAATCGCCTGACGAAACCGCCTTCCGCGCTTCGGCGATCTTGGAGCCGACCCCTCGCTCGGACCGGGGCGGCGCGGGCGACTCGGCCTCGATCGCGGAGGGGGGGGCGGTGGCGCCCCCGGACGCGCCCGTCGCC
>SLGN01000224.1 GCA_007123695.1 Verrucomicrobiales bacterium | reverse complement strand
TCGTCGCTGAGGCCGCGCTGCCAACCTCGGGCGCTGAAGAATTCTTCGCGGATCTCGGGTGGAGCGGCTTCAAGCCAGGCGGTGACGGGGAGATCCCCTTTCTGCCGTCTCCAAGTGCCCTCGTCGTCCATCGTCAGGATCTTCAAAAAGATCTCGCGGTCGCGCTTGGGATCGTCCGACGCGGGCATGAGCATGCCGATGATGGAGGCGCGGACGAGGATGAGCGGCTTGCGGCCCCACCATTTACCGAGGCCAGTTAGAGTTTGGCTGGCCCCCGCCTTGCGCTCCTTGTAGGACTCGGCGGAGAGGCGGGCAATGGGGAACTGGGTCTCGATGAAGGCGGGCATGTGGGAAAGGATGAAGGATGAAGGATGAACTACTGGCTGAGGGGGCGCGGCTTGCTGTGGTTCTTCGGAACTGGAACCCACCAGCTCGCATTGTGGACACCGGCCTTTTTGAGTTTCTTGAGCACCGGGCCAGCGTGCTGCGGCGTGACCCCGTGATCGAGGCAGCATTCCAGCACGGCACCTTCGTCCTTAAAGAGACCGTCCCGGATCGAGCGTTCCAGCTCGGCTTCGAAGACCTGGACCTTCTTGGGAGCTTCGAGCTCGAGCTGCAGCTCGTTCCAATCTCCGAAGATCCCCTCCCGTTCCACGTCGAAATTGGCGCTGCCATTCACGCCATCTAGCTTCCACGCGGATTGAAGGAACTTCGCCATGCCGAGCGGATGTGCGGAGCCGAAGACGACGCCGTAGATGTTCGACCCAGCCTTGAGAGAGAATTCCCCGAGGTAGTAGCGAAGTTCGGTCGGGAGTCGCTCCCTGAGGGACTTGAGCGCGGCACGGTGGGCAAGGTGCCAGGCCTCGGGCCGGTGGTCGACCTGATAGTGTTGCACCTCAGGAAGGGAGCCGAAACGCTGAAACCACGAGGAGGAGACAAAGGCAAGGAAATCGGTAGTCGGGCAGCGGACGATGGCGTCGAAGGTGGCATCGAGGTGTTTGACGCCGTATTGATCGACGATGAGCAGGTTGCCGGCCTCGCGGCGGGACAGGCGAGGTAGAAGGTCTTGGAATCGCCGGTCGAACGGCAGGTCCTCCACGTCCAAGATGATTGGCAGTTTGTCGAAGCCTTCCGCGGCAATGCGTTCGCGAAGGCGAGCGACTTTCGCCGCGGAGACGTCAGAGAGAAATACGCGCACCTTCACTGCTCTGGTGGCGACGAGGCTCTGGAACTCGCGGATGACGGACAGCAAGCGGAGTGCGCTTCCGGGCGTGTTCTCGCTGTCGGCCCCGCTGCCGCTGAAGAAGTCGCAGATGTTGATTTCGGGGAAGATGGTTCGCTCGCCTAGGAACACGGGCAGCCATTCGCGGGCGTAGCGCTGGAAAAGCTCGAGCTTCGTCAGCGTGGACTCGCCGTAGGGCTTGTCGTCGATTTCTTCTTTGGGCATCGCGGGTTCGATGGACGCGGCGAGCGCGTTCGGGGTTCAGGCAGTCGCGGCGAACGCTTTCGCGACCCGGTCGCGCTCGGTCTTGGCCGGGGCGGTCTTCGGCTCGGTGGTAGGAAACTCGTCGTAGGTGCGGCGATCCAGCTCCCTGCCGTGGAGGGATTTTCGAACGCCCCCCCATTGCTTGAAGAAGAACGGCACCTGCGAGGCCGCGCAGAGATCCCGGATGCGCACCACCCATTCCCGCTGCAAGGGTCGCGCCCGGGGGCCGCTCTCGCCGCCGACGATCACCCAGTCGATGCCCGAGAGGTCGAAGTCTCCCAAGTCTTCGAGAAGCGGCTCGACCGAGAGGAACTTCATCGCGGCGCCCGATTCGCGAAGCGCGTCGATGCGCGGGAGGCCGTGGCGCCGGTTCTCGACGCTGACGCCCCACCAAACATGGCTCGCGGCGGCGGCTTCCCGAAGGGGGCCGAGGAGGAGGTCTCGCATGCGCTCGTGTCGCTTCGTCAGGACCTGGTAGACGTGCCAGTCGGCGGCTCGCATCACGGCGGCCACCTTTCCGATGAAGCGGTCCGGGACGCCGGGGTGGAACAGGTCGCTCATCGAGTTGACGAAAATCCGCCGGCTGCCGGCCCACTTGAAGGGCTCTTCCAGCTTTTCGGGAACCAAGCGAAGGTCGAAGCCCTGTTCGAAGGGGTGTCCCGGAACGTCGCGGAACCGCTCGGCAAAGGTCTTGGCGTAGCAGTTGGCGCAGCCGGGGCTGATCTGGGTGCATCCGCGCACCGGGTTCCAGGTGGCGTCGGTCCACTCGATTTTCGAGGAAAGGCTCATGATTTGGATTTTTGAACAGCAATTCGAGCAAATCAGGTAGGCAACGGATTTTCGCGAGCGACGCAGTTCCTGAAATGAATCATGAAGGCTGTGGATCGTCCTCCTCCTGTGACTCGGGTTCGTCCGAGGGACTCGCGCCCGACCCTGGACGCGCGAAGCCTGAGGCGATCCCGTCCACGTGCTCGTGCAGGTCGTCGTTGACCTGCTGCCAGAGGGGATCGAGGAGGAATTCGACGCCCTCGCGGCGCGCAACCTTGGCGGCGGGGACGAAATCGCTGTCACCCGTCACCAAGATGATGGTGTCAACTTGCTTCTTGAGGGTCAGGGTGGTGATGTCGATGCCGATGCGCATGTCGACTCCCTTCTGCCGGAGGGCGAGGCGAAGGTCGTCGGGTCCGAGCCCGCGCCATGCCTCGGCGAGGTTCTTCAGCTCGGCGATGTCGGAGGAGCTGAGCGGCTCGCCCGAGCCCCCTCCCGGCGACCCTGCTCCCTGATCGAGAAGGTGGGCCCATCGGCGGGTGCCGAGCAGCTTTTTCGTGAGAGCGGCATTCCTGATCCGCCAGCCGTCCTCCTTGGCTACCTTGCCAAGGCGCAGCGCGAATTTGCGCTGGCGGCGGAGGGCACGGAAAAGTTCGTTGCGGAAGTTGGCTTCGGGAGTCTTCCCAAAGTGGATTTGCTGATTGAGGACGGGGTGATGGGCGACCTCGTCGAAGGGTGTCGCGTCGTAGTAGAAGAGCCGGTAGGCATGGTCGAGCCAACGGCTCAGGCGGATCTCGCCGCGCTCTCCGATAAGCCGCCGGGCATGGTTGCGACAGAGAATCGAAGCCGACTTGGCGACGGAGTCCGCCGTATCGCAATGCTCGGGGGCGACTAACTTTGAAAGGCGCTTCAAGAAGAAGCCGCCATCGATAAGGATCGCGATGCGCCTGATTCTCATGGGATCCATCAGGCACAAAAAAAGCCCCAGGATTTCGGCATCCGCTCAGGATTGGCGAGCGGTCCTACTCTCAAGGGGCGGATCGCTTCAACGTAAGAGTTCATCGGGACAAGGCAACAGATTTGTGGGCGAGTGTTCGATTTTTCGAGTCGTATCTAGCTTAGTAGTCAAAGATCGAGGGTCATCTGGGTGTGCCCGAGCAGCTCGCGGCGTGCCCTCGGCGACATGCCCTCGCCCTTGACGAAGGGATTGTCGGCGAGGGCGGCGCGGAGGGCCTTGCGCCAGCCGATGCCTTTCTGCATGGCCTGGCCGGTGGTGGCGACGGTCATGGTGTAGAGCCACCAGCGCTCCTCGGGGGCGAGGGCCTCCCAGTTGCGCAGGGCGTTGGGGATGTCGTCGGGGGAAGCCTCCTCGACGGCCCAGCAGAGGATGCAGAGCTCCTTTCCGAGCGAGGGGTGGATGGGAACGGGCTTGGCGGGATTTTTCGGAAAGCGGGAGACGGGCAGGCCGTTGGCCCGGAGGCGGCGGTTCGCCTCCTCCCAGAAGGCGGGGGCGAGGGCGGACCAGCGGCCGCGGTCGATGACGACGCGCAGGCCGGGGTCATTCGGGTTCGGCGCGTCGCTGAGCCGCTCGCCGATCTGGTTGAGGTCGTCGCCCCGGTGCTCGGTGATGCTGATCAGGTCGCCCTTGCCGCTGCCCTTGGGCACATCGACGAGGAAGCCATGGCGCGCCTCCGAAGGCACGAAGCCCAGGCCGATGGCCTTGCGGGCGGACGCGGATGTCTTGCGGGCGGGCATGGGTCACTGCGCGACCTTTGACAGGTCAAAGGGAATGTTCGAGGCCCTCAGCCAGTCGAGCAGGGCCTGGCCGTTGGCGAAGCGGAGGCTGCCGACGGTCATGCGAAGGCCGCCGGCCCCGACGATTTCCTGGAGCTTTTCGGCGACGCCCTTGATCGCGGCAGCGCCGTAGCCGTCCTCGAGCGCGCCGGAATACTCGACGTTCTGGGCGCCTTCGCCGCTCTCGGCGGTGAGCCCGATGTCGAAGGCGAGGACGGTCCCTGCGGCCTCGAGCCGTCCGATGAAGTCCCAGACGGCTCCGGGATCGTCCAGCTTGGTCTGCTGCCTCCACGTCGCCGGGATGGCGGGATTCAGGGTGCGCGCCTCCTCGCCGCGCTGGGGAATGGGGATGCGGAGGATTTCCGAATTCACCTCGTAGGCGGTCGCGACAGCCAGGGCGCAGACGACGCGGCAACCCTCGGGAATCCGGATCGGTCCGTCGTAGACGGCGGCGCCGGCGCCGGTGGGCGAGGATCCGTCGGTGGTGTAGCGGATGGCGACGCCGTTGGCTTTGGGCAGGGCGGCCAGCTCCACCTCGAAGTGGTCGCCGCGGTTGTGAAGCTGGTATTTCAGCCGCAGCCGGGCGGTCCATTCCCGAACGGGGCTGACCCGCGTCATGTCCTCGGGATCGTAGGCGAGGAAGCGGTAGCGCAGGCCGGTCGCCTCGAAGCGGGCGGGAGTCGGCACGGCGCTGGAGGAAGGGGTGGGGTCGGAGTCGCCCGGCTCGAAGACGACGCAGGGGGCATGGAGGGGCTCGATCTTGAGGTAGGTCTGCCCCCCGCCCTCCTCCGAAAGCGACAGCTCGCGGATCGCGACCTCGGGGGCGGGAGGTGGAAAGGGCCCGCGGCGGATATGGCTGCCCTCCTCCCGCCATTGTCCGCGGCGCAGGCAGTCGGCCTTGAGCTCGTCGAGGGCGGAGGTCTTGTGGAGGGGCCAGGTGGTGCTCACGGCGGCGGCCCGCTTGAAGTCGGACCAAATCACGACCTTGCTGTCGGCCCCGCCGAAGAGCCGGCCCTCGGCTCGCGCTCGGAAGCTGTCGTCGTCGATCTTGGTGGTGAACTTCTGGGCGCTCTCGAGGGTGTGGCGGATGGTGGCCTCTCCGCTCTGGTTGCCCGCGAAGGCCAAGTCGATGCCGGTGGCGCGCAGGGCGTTGTTGATGGAGGGATAGACGATCTGGTCGAAGGCTTCCTTGAGGGCGGCGGTGAACTGTAGGCCGACCCGGTCGCGCAGGATGTCGAGGGCCTTCCACTGGGGATCGTCGGCGGGGGTGCTCTCGCTGCGCAGCTCGTCTTCGATGCTCTGCAGGGCTCGGGTCTGGCGGGCGGAATCGAGGACCTTCTGGAAGGTGTCGCGGGTGCCGGAAAGGAAGAGGACGCGGTTCTTGTAGGGTTGCTGCGCCCACCAGGCCTGCCATTCGGCGGAGACGGGCAGTTGCTCGGCCATGCCGCCGGGACGGACGATGACGAGGGTGGTCTTCTCCTGCTCGAGCTGCACCTCGTCGAGCGGGGGCAGCACCTTCACGACCTGGTAGCAGTCCCGCAGGGAGGCGGAGAAGTAGTCCTCAAGGTGCTCGCGCAGCATGCGCTCCACCGTCTCGGAGTGGAGGGAGAGGGCGGTTGATCGCAGCTTGGCGGCGAGGTTCTGCTGGTTCTTGAAGAAGAGGCGGCCGTCGGCGGACTGGTGGAGATACCAGGCCCGGAGCGCGAGCTTGTCGAGCACGTTGGCCTTGAAGGTGGAAAGGTCGCGTCCGGGTCGCTGAAGGCAATCGACGAGCTGGTACTCGCGAAGGCCGTGGATCGCACCGGGCGTGGTGGAGAGGGAGGCCACCAGAATGAGCCGGGCGGCGTCTGAGGCGTCGCTGTTGCCGTTCCCGGAGTCGATCTGCTCGACCTCGGCGTCGCCGTCGTGGGCGACGTCGTGGGCGATCGCCTCGCTGAGGCTGGGATTGATCGTCCGGATCGCCGATGCGATCTCGTCGACGTTCAGGTCGAGGTCGTAGGGGTGGATCAGGTCGATCCCTTCGGCGCGCTTGGTGTTCCAGAGGTTCGAGACGACGATCTGCATCAGGCGGATGACTCCGCGGGTCTGCTGGAAGCCGTCGTTCTCCTTGAACTTGCCCACGAGCTCGCGCAGGTCGGGGTGGAAGGGGTAGGAGTCGAGGATGCGGGTGTAGAGGGTCTCCGGGACGGTCGAGGTGAGTTTCATGCTGACCGCCTCGCGCAGGGCCTCGCGGTAGGCGGCGGCGATGCGCTGAACCTCGGCTTCGTCGGCGACCTTCGAAAAGAGGCGCTTGCGCAGGATGTGGTAGAGCTCGTCACCGTTTGGGTTCACCGGTGTGATGGGAACGGCGATGCGCTTGGCCTCGGAGGAGATCCCGCCCACTGCCGTGGAGAAAGCCTGGTTCAGGTTCGCCTGTCCCGTGGTGTAATTGGAACCAGCCAGATCGGAGAGGACGAGGCAGACGTTTTCCATGTCGGCCACGGCGACGAAAAGATTCGCCAGGGCCGCCGTGGTGACGGTGCCGAGATGAGCGTTCCCTATCGGCACAGCCACGGCATACTCCAGGTAGGGCGGCAGCTCGTCGAGGAAGAGGACGACGGGCTCGGACCCTAGGAGCTGCTTCCACGCCTCCGGCCCGGGTGCCTG
>SLGN01000673.1 GCA_007123695.1 Verrucomicrobiales bacterium | reverse complement strand
CGGGCGCCTGCGGGATCGACGGAGTTGCGGGCAGGAAATTTCAGAGAGTTGCTCTGGACCGGGTGCAACGGCAGAGGCAACCCTGTTTGGTCCACTGACCAACCCTGCTGCCCCGTCCAGGCATCCGTGCAGCCTCACACCCCCGGTCACGGAAGTCCCAATTTTGAGAGTATAAATTAAAAGCCTGACTTCTCATTTTGATTCTTATGGTGAACCAATCCTGTTGGATTCCGTAGTGGCTTATTATCATTGCAATTTCTGCGTCGCTTGGCTCATAATAATTTGCCTGCTTTAAAATAAGAGTTCTGCGCCGACCGTTCGCTCCGATGCGCTTCGGGCGGAATGGGGGTGCAGGAAGCGCGAAGAGGGCGAGGCGGGGCTTGCGACGCTGCAGATGCCGGTGGAAGCTGTGGGATGAAGCCGCTTTCCCGGTTCTTTTTGCCACTGTTCGCTCCGTTCGCCTCTTTGCCGACTGTCGTGGCCGAGGATGTCCGCCGCTACGAACCCTCCGGCACGGTGCCCTTTCTGTCCGTAGAGGAGAGTCTCGAAAGCTTCCGTCTGCCGCCCGGCTACCGGCTCGAGCCGGTCCTGAGCGAGCCGGTGATCGCCGAGCCGGTCGCGGCGGCCTTCGACGGGAACGGCCGTCTCTACGTCGTCGAGATGCGCACCTACATGCAGGATGCCGACGCCACCGGAGAGGACGAGCCGCGCAGCCGCGCCTCCCTGCACGAGGACACCAACGGCGACGGCGTCTTCGACCGCCATGTCGTCTTCGCCGACGGCTTGCTGCTGCCCCGCATGGTGCTCCCGCTGGACGACCGCGTCCTGATCGGCGAGACGCACACCCTCGACATCCATGCCTACCGCGACACCAACGGCGACGGGGTTGCCGACGAGAAGACGCTCTGGTACGAGGGCGGGCCGCGCGGCGGGAACATGGAGCATCAGCCCAGCGGTCTGATTTGGGCGATGGACAACTGGATCTACACGACCTACAACGCCTACCGGCTGCGCCATCGTCCCGATGGGCTCGCGCTGAAGGAGCCGACCGCGCCGAACGGAGGACAGTGGGGGCTTTGCCAGGACGACCATGGAAAGCCCTGGTTCGTCAATGCGGGAGGGGAGCGCGGGCCCCTCAACTTCCAGCAGCCCATCGTTTACGGTGCTTTCAACGTCGGCGACCAGTTCCCGGCGGACTACCGCGAGGTCTTTCCGCTTGTGGGACTTCCCGACGTGCAGGGCGGAACGCTGCGCTTCCGGCCGGAGGACGGCACGCTGAACCATTTCACCGCCACCTGCGGGCAGGAGATTTTCCGGGGCGATCGCCTGCCCGAGGACCTCCGCGGCGACCTTCTGTTTTCGGAGCCGGTGGGACGGCTGGTGCGGCGGAGCAAGATCGAGGTGCGCGACGGGATCACCTACCTGGAGAACGCCCATCCCGGCAGCGAGTTCCTCCGCTCGACCGATCCGAACTTCCGCGCCGTGAACATGCTGAACGGTCCGGACGGCTGCCTCTACATCGTCGACATGCACCGGGGCATCATTCAACAGGGAAACTGGACGAAGCCGGGCAGCTACCTTCGCGGCGTGATCGACGAGTATGGCTTCGCCAAGAATGTCGGGCGCGGTCGGATCTACCGGCTGGTTCACGACGACCACGAACGCGACGCGACGCCGCCGCGCCTGCTCGACGAGGCTCCCGAGACCCTCGTGGCCCATCTTGCGCATCCGAACGGCTGGTGGCGCGACACCGCGCAAAAGCTCCTCGTGCTGCGCGGCGATCCGGCGGCGGTGGCGCCGCTCGAGGCGCTGGCGCGTTCCGCCGGGGATTCTCCCGCCCGCAGGCATGCGATCTGGACCCTCGAGGGACTGGGCGCGCTCGAGCCGGGACTGGTCCGAGAGCTGTTGCAGGACGAGGATGCCGGGGTGCGGCGTGCGGCGATGCGTGCGGGCGAGACTCTCCACAAAGCGGGGGAGGAGGGGCTTGGCGAAGTGTTTCTGGCGATGGCCGCAGATCCGGACCCCGAAGTGGCGATCCAGGCCTTGCTCACGACGCGGTTGCTCGGCATTCCCGGCGCCGCCGAGTTGGCCGTCGAGGCGATGCAGTCGAGCGGCAGCGCGGGCGTGCGCGAGATCGCCCGGCAGATGGTGAGCGGCGCCGAGCCCGATCCTCCGCGGCTCCGTCCCGAAGAGCTTTCCCTTTTCAAGGAGGGGCAGACGATCTACGCCTCGCTGTGTTTCGCCTGCCACGGTTCCGACGGGAAGGGCATGCCGGTTCCCGGCGGTGACGACCTGCGCCTCGCCTCCTCGCTCGCCGGATCGAAGATCGTCCGGGGCGAGCCGGAGCTCGCGGTCAAGGCGGTCCTGCACGGTCTGACCGGGCCGGTCGAGGGCAAGAGCTACCCCGGCGAAATGGTGGCGATGGCGTCCAACGGAGATCGCTGGGTCGCCGCCGTCGTCTCCTACGTGCGCAACAGCTTCGGTAACCAGCTCGGCTTCGTCGACGAGGATCGGGTGAAGCGCATCCGCGAGGAGAATTCCGGTCGCTCCACTCCCTGGACGGAGACCGAGCTGCACGCCAGCGTGCCCCAGCCCCTGCCGGACCGGGCTTCGTGGAAGCTCTCGGCGAGCCATCGTCCCGGCGACCTCGGAAACGCCATCGACGGGAATCTTTCGACCCGCTACACCACGGGGGAGAGCATGCGGCCGGGAATGTGGCTCCAGATTGAATTGGCCGAGCCGGTCGAAGTCGCGGGGATCGTGCTCGATGCGGTCGGTTCTCGCGGAGACTACCCGCGCGGATGCGAGGTCGAGCTGTCCCTCGACGGAGTGCAATGGAGCGAGCCGGTCCGGAAGGCGGAGGAAAACTCCCCGCGCACGCTGGTGCCGTTTCCTCCGAGCCGGGCGAAGTTCATCCGCGTCACCCAGACCGGCGAGCACCGGCTCTTCTGGTCGGTCCACGATCTCCAGGTGCTGCGTGCTCCGGAATCGTGAGCTGGACGCCGGGCGCAGGATCCGCCGCTGCATCGGGACTGGACAGGCCCGCCGCCGTGGCCGATGGGAAGCGTTTTGCGAGATGGCCATGAACCTTGCCGGAAGAATCCATGCGATGCACCGGATCTGGCGCTACCGACTTCGGACGGAGCGCAACGAGATCGCCTTTCTCCTCTCCCGCGATCTAGCGGGGGGCACCCTCGTGGACGTCGGGGCCCACAAAGGGGCCTGGGTCCACTGGATGTCGCGCAAGGCGGGGCCGGGAGGACGCGTCGTCGCCTTCGAACCGCAGCCGGAACTTTTTGACTACCTCGGCGCGCTGAAAAAGGCCCTGCGCTGGGGCAACGTCGATCTCGAGCCGCTCGCGCTTTCGTCGGAGGAGGGCAGCGCCACGCTTTCGCGGACGCGTCACTGGGGCGGCGCGAGTCTCGAGAGCCTGGGAGAGGAGGCCCGAGCCGACGAGATCGAGACCTTTTCCGTGGGGTTGACCACTCTGGACCGCTACCTCGCCGGACACCCGGAGCTGCCGCCCGTCCGCTTCATCAAGATCGACGTGCAGGACCACGAGCTCGCCGTGCTGCAGGGCGCGTCCGGGGTGCTGCGCGAGGCGGGTCCGGCGCTGCTCTTCGAGTGCTGCGACCACGTGTGGAACCGCGGCGAGGTCGATGCCTTCCTCCGCGAGCAGGGCTACGAGGGGCGCTTCTTCCACCGGGGCGATCTGGTGCCGGTGGAGCGGCTGCCCGGCCTGCGCGCCAGCATCCCGGCGCCCTACCTGAACTTCGCCTACCTGCCGAGCGACGCCTGGGGTGCTCCGTCGGGCAAATCCGCCTGAGGGCCCGTGCCGAGAAGAATTCGCCCGGCCCAGAAGAATCCGCGCGGCATTCCCTGCTCTTCGAACGATGCTCTTCGAACGCAAGCACATCGCGGCCCTGGTCCGGCGGCTCCGCGACCGACACGGGGCGTTTCTCGGAACATCCTCGTGGCGCTACGAGGGGTGGTGCGGGACGCTCTACGACGAGGACCGCTATCTCTGGGGCACGCATTTCTCGAAGAAGCGCTTCCGCGAACGCTGCCTCGAGGAGTATGCCGAGACCTTCCCCTCGGTCTGCGTCGACGCGACCTACTACGCCCTGCCCCGAAAGCGCTTCCTCGCCGGGCTCGTCGAGCATACGCCCGAGGACTTCGTCTTTTCGTTCAAGGTTCCCGACGACATCACGATCCGCACCTTTCCCCGGCTCCCTTCCTTCGGCGGACGGGCGGGGAAGGGCAACGATTTCTTCCTCAGCCACGAGCTGCTCGAGATGGGCTTCCTGCTGCGGCTCGAAAAGATGCGCGAAAGGGTCGGCGCGCTGATCTTCGAGTTCTCGCATTTCCATCCGGGCGAGTATGCGCATGGCCGCGACTTCGTCGCCGACCTCGACGCCTTCTTCTCCCGCGCGCCGAAGGGCTGGAACTACGCCGTCGAGATCCGCAACGCGAACTGGCTCCATCCGGATTATTTCGCGATGCTCTCCTCGCACGGCGTGGCGCACGTCTACAACCAATGGACGCGCATGCCTCCGGTGCTGGAGCAGATGGCGCTGCATCCGCCCGAAGAGAATCCCTTTGTCGCGGCCCGCTTCCTTCTCACCCCGGGCCGCAGCCACGAATGGTCCCGCGAGCAGTTCGAGCCCTTCCACCAGCTCCGCGAGATCGACCCCGGCGCGCGCGAGGCGATGTCGCGGCTCCTCGTCGGCGCGATGGCCGGCGACGGTTCGCGGCCGATCTATCTCTACGTGGGCAACGAGCTCGAGGGCAATGCCCTGCACACCATCTCGGACGTGCTCGGCGGTGTCTTTCCCGCCGACGAAGGCGGGCTGCTGCCCGAGGTGTAACCGGTCGGCAAGCGCCCCTCAGCCTCGCCGGCGGCTGACGAACTCGAAGAGGACCTCGTCGAGAGGGGCGTCGGTCGGCACGAGCCGGTAGGCGGCGCGGTGCTTCGCGCAGAGGCGGCGGACGCCTTCGAGATGGGCGCCGAGCCGCTCGAGATAGCCGTCGCGGGCGGCGGCCGGATCGATGAAGATCTCGCGTCCGCTCTCGGGGTCGCGGAAATGGGTCGCCTCGGCGAAGTCGAAATCGAGTTCGCGGGGATCGAGGAACTGGAAGGCGGCGATCTCGTGGCCCGCAGCCGAGAAATAACCGATCTGGCGCTCCAGCTCGTCCAGCGGGGCGAGCATGTCGGAGAGGAGCACGACGAGGCCCCGCTTCCGGACGAGCCCGTGCAGGCCCGCCATCGCCGCGCCGAGGTCGGTGCCCTCGCCTGCGGGCGGCCGCTCGAGATGGTGGAGGATCTGGCGGAGGTGCCCCGGTCGGTTGCGGGCGGGCAGGTGGTCGTCGATGCGCCGGTCGAAGGTGGTGAGACCGACGGCGTCCTGCTGGCCCATGAGGAAGGAGGCGAGGGTCGCGGCGAGCGTCGCCGAGTAGTCGGCCTTCGAATAGGCGCCCGAGCCGTAGGCCATGGAGCGGCTGCGGTCGAGCAGGAGGTAGGCGCGCAGGTTCGTTTCGTCCTCGAACTTCTTGATGAAGGCGCGGTCGCTGCGGGCCATGACCTTCCAGTCGAGGAAGCGGGGATCGTCGCCGCGCGCGTAGGGCCGGTATTCGCTGAACTCCACCGAAAAGCCGTGGTAGGGCGAGCGGTGCAGCCCCTTCCAGAAGCCTTCCATGACGATGCGGGCCCTCAGTTCGAGGGACTTCACCCGCATGAGGGCGGCCGGATCGAGGTAGGAGAGGGCTGCCATGCGGGAAAGGGCCGGGTGGAGGGCCGGTGCGGCGCCGGCGGTGGCTTCGCGCTCAGTTTTCGGGGGTGATTTCCACGATCTTGGCGATGACGTCCTCGACGGAGATGCCTTCGGCTTCGGCCCGGTAGTTGGTGAGGACGCGGTGTCGCAGCACCGGGGCGGCGAGGGCGCGGACGTCGTCGAAGCTGACGTGGGCGCGTCCGTCGAGCAAGGCGCGGGTCTTCGCGCCGAGGACGAGGCTTTGTCCCGCGCGGGTGCCGGCCCCCCAGTTGACCCACTCGTCGACGTAGGCGTGGCTGTTGGCGCGGCCGGGGCGCGAGTTGGCGGCGAGCCGCACGGCGTAGCGGACGACCTCTTCGGCGATGGGCACCCCGCGGACGACGGAATGGCAGCGCAGCAGATCCTCGCCGGTGAAGACCGCGCTGACCGGCTCGCCCGACGCGCCGGTGGTCTGCGAGACGACCGCGACCTCTTCGTCCTCGCTGAGATAGTCGATCACGATGTTGAACATGAACCGGTCGAGCTGCGCTTCGGGCAGGGGGTAGGTGCCCTCCATCTCGATGGGGTTCTGCGTGGCGAGCACGAAGAAGGGACGGTCCAGGGGCATGCTCGTCCCGGCCACGGTGACCTGCTTTTCCTGCATCGCCTCGAGCAGGGCCGCCTGGGTCTTCGGCGGGGTGCGGTTGATCTCGTCGGCGAGAATGAGGTTGGAGAAGATGGGCCCCTTGGTGAAGACGAGCTCGCGCCGCCCCTCGGGCGTGTCCTCGAGGATCTCGGTGCCGGTGATGTCCGAGGGCATCAGGTCGGGCGTGAACTGGATCCGGTTGAAGGAGAGGTCGAAGACCTTGGCGAGGGTGCTGACGAGGAGCGTCTTCGCGAGGCCGGGGGCGCCGGTGACGAGGCAATGCCCTCCGGAGAGCAGGGCGACGAGCATCTCCTCGACGACCTGGTCCT
>SLGN01000092.1 GCA_007123695.1 Verrucomicrobiales bacterium | reverse complement strand
GCCTGGGCGCGCTCGAGGCTGACGCCGCGGATGACGACGGATTCCATGCTCATGGTTTCTTCTTTCACAAGGGTGCCGGGGTTGTCGTTGAGGCTGCTGCGCACCTCGAAGGTGACGCCGAATTTCTTGGCGAACTCGACGGAACGGGACTGCATCACCTTGGTGCCGGAACTGGCCATCTCGAGGAGTTCGTCGTAGCTGATCTCGGTGATCTTGCGCGCGTCGGGGACGACGCGGGGGTCGCAGGTGAAGACGCCGTCTACGTCGGTGTAGATCTGGCAGAGGTCGGCCCCGACGGCGGCGGCCATGGCGATGGCGGTGAGGTCGGATCCGCCCCGCCCCAGGGTGGTGATGCTGCCGTCGCTGGCCTGCCCCTGGAAGCCGGCGAGGATGACGATGTTCCCCAGATCGAGGAGGGTGCGCACCCCGTCGGGGGAGATGTTGGAGATGCGCGCCTTGGTGTGGACGCCGTCGGTGGAGATCCCGGCCTGGGCCCCGGTCAGGGAGACGGCCCTGGCCCCCATGGAGTTCAGCGCCATCGCAGTGAGAGCGATGGTGGTCTGTTCGCCGGTGGCGAGCAGCACGTCGAGCTCGCGCTCGCTGGGGTGCTCGGACCCGGTGACTTCGTCGGCGAGCTTGATGAGGTTGTTGGTCACACCGGCCATGGCCGAGACCACGGCGACGACCTGGTGGCCGGCCTGCTGGGTCTCGAGGATGCGCCGCGCGACGTTGCGGATCCGCTCGGGGGTGCCGACGGAAGTGCCGCCATATTTTTGAACGATCAGGCTCAAGGGAGGTGGGCCCGGGGGTGGAGGGTGCCGGGGATCGAGACTTAGGCCCAAGGCCCCCGTTTTGTCCAACGACGTTTCGACTGGAGACGGGAACGGCTCACACGGTCATCACGTCCTTCTCCTTGGCGGCGAAGTGCTCGTCGATGGCTTTGACGTGCTTGTCGGTGAGGGTCTGCACCTCCTTCTCGAGGTCGTGGAACTGGTCTTCGGTGACGTCGCTGGATTTGAGCGCCGTCTTGAGCCGGTCCATCGAGTCCTTGCGGGCGCCGCGGACACGGACGCGCCCCTGCTCGGCCATGTCCTTGATGATCTTGACGAGGTCGCGGCGGCGCTCTTCGGACAGCTCGGGAATGGGCAGCCGGATGATGCGGCCATCGCTGGCGGGGTTGATGCCGAGCTTTGACTCGCGCAGGGCGCGCTCGATGTCCTGGAGGATGGAGGGGTCGTGGGGCTGCACCGTGAGCAGGCGCGGCTCGGGCGAGGAGACCAGCGCGATCTGGCGCAGCGGCATCGTCGCGCCGTAGGAGGGCACGTTGACGTGGATGTTGTCGAGCAGGGCGGGGCTGGCCTTTCCGGTGCGGATGCCGGACATCTCGGTGGAGACGAAGTCGGCGGCCTTCTGCATCGCTTCGTCGGTTTCGAGGAGGAAGGTGTCGGTGTCCATGGATCTCGTCGTGCTTGGGGGGAGAAAGGGTGTGGGCGCTGAGGCTGAGGGAGCCGTCTCGCAGGTCTCCGGGCTGTCCGGTCTACGAGGTTACGAAAGTGCCGATGTCTTCGCCGGTAAGGGCGAGGCGGATGTTTTCCCCCTCGGTCATGTCGAAGACGACGATGGGGATGGCGTTGTCGAGGCAAAGGCTGAAGGCGGTGCCGTCCATGACCTTGAGGTTTCGGGAAAGGGCCTCCTGGAAGCTGAGAGTCTCGTAGCGGACCGCGTCTTCGTGGATGTTGGGATCCTTGTCGTAGACACCGTCGACCTTCGTCGCTTTGAAGATCACGTCGGCGCCGATCTCGCTGGCGCGCAGGGCGGCGGTGGTGTCGGTGGTGAAGAAGGGGTTGCCGGTGCCGGCCCCGAAGATGACGACCCGCCCCTTCTCGAGATGGCGGATGGCGACCCGGCGGATGAAGCCCTCGGCCACGTTCTTCATCTCGATGGCGCTCTGTACGCGGGTCGGCACGCCGACGGCCTCGAGCATGCTCTGGAGGGCGAGGGAGTTCATCACCGTGGCCAGCATGCCGACGTAGTCGGCGGTGGCGCGGTCCATGCCGCGGCCGGCGGCGGCGGCCCCCCGCCAGAAGTTGCCGCCGCCGACGACGATGGCGATCTCGAGTCCGGTCTGGTGGGCGACTTTGATTTGGCGGGCGATTCCTTCGACGATCTCGGGCGAGACGTTGTCCTCGCTGCCCGGCTCTCGCAGGGCTTCTCCGCTGAGTTTCAAGACGACGCGCTGGTAGGTGCGGGGCATGGTTCGGGTTCCTTGGATGGCGCATCCTCCGCCAATCCTCGGGTTTTTCAAACCGCAATCGCGCTTCGTTTTTCTTCGGCGCCGCAACGGCGTCGAACGGGTCCGCGGCGGCTGGCTACCCGGGCGCGACGGTCTCGATCCGCGCGACGAGGGCCCGGGCGATTTCCGCCTTGGGCGCGCGGGGCAGCCATGCGCGTCCGCCGGCGCGGTCGAGCACAAGCACTTCGTTGTCATCCTGGTCGAAGGCGATGTCGCTGCGCGAGACGTCGTTGGCCACGATCAGGTCGCAGCCCTTGCGGCGAAGCTTGTCGAGGGCGTGCCGCTCCATCGACCCGGTCTCGGCGGCGAAGCCGACGAGGACGCCGCCGTAGCCGAAGACGCTTCTGGTGTCGCCGAGGATGTCGGGATTCTCGACGAGGCGCAGGACGAGTTCGGCGCCGTCTTTCTTGATCTTGCCGGCGGCGGCCTCGGCGGGGCGGTAGTCGGAGACGGCGGCGCAGAAGACGGCCACGTCGGCGGCGGCGATTTCGGCGGCGACGGCGGCGTGCATCTCCCGCGCGGTCTCGACCGAGACGACGCGCGCGCCCGGCGGCGGAGGAATCGCGACGGGACCGGTGACGAGGACAACCCCGTGTCCTCGGGCCAAGGCCGCCGCGGCGATGGCGTAGCCCATCTTGCCGGAGGACCGGTTGGAGAGGTAGCGCACCGGGTCGATCGGCTCGCGGGTGGGTCCGGCGGTGACGAGAAACAGCATGGTCCGCGCTCCTTTGCCCCAGAAAAATCAAACCTCCGCGCCGCAGCGCCGCAGGATCGACTCGGCCTCGGCCTCGATGCCCTCGACCGGCCAGAGTCGCCCGAGCCCCTCGTAGCCGCAGGCGAGGATGCCGTCTTCGGGCCCGATGAAGAAGACGCCGCGCGACTTGAGCGTCTCCACGTTCGCCCGGGTCGCGGGGTGGTCCCACATCTTTCCGTTCATGGCCGGGGCGACGAGGACCGGGGCCTTCGTTGCGAGATGGATCGCCCCGAGGGCGTCGTCGGCGAGACCATGGGCGAAGCGGGCGATGGCGTTGGCCGAGGCGGGGGCGACGAGCAGCAGGTCGGCGGCGTCGGCCAGCTCGATGTGGCCCGGATGCCAGCTCTGCCGCTCGTCGTAGAGGTCGGCGGTGACGGGGCGGCGCGACAGCACCTGCAGGGTCAGCGGCGTGATGAACTCCTGCGCGTCGCGCGTCATGACGACGTGGACGGCGTGGCCGCGCTTGACGAGACGGCTCGCGAGATCGGCGGCCTTGTAGGCGGCGATGGAGCCCGTCACGCCGAGGACGATCGTTTTTCCCGAGGTTTCCTCACTCACGCTCCATCTTCGGTTCGGGCGGGCCGATGCGCAAGCGCCGAGAGCGGCACCGCTCCGCCGAGAGGATGGAGCGGAAGGCCGCGTAGTCGCTCTCGCGGTTCGAGCTGACGAGGGTGTAGCGGTAATCCGGCCAGTGGCGGCATTCCTCGCGGGCGTTGCGCAGGCGCAGCTCGAGCTGCTCGGCGGTCTCGGTGCCGCGTCCGCGCAGACGGCGCACCAGCTCCTCGTCGCCCGGCACGAGGATGAAGACATCGACGAGGGCCTCGACAATGGCGGGATCGGTGGCGGCGCGCACGAGGGCGGCGCCCTGCACGTCGAGGTCCATGAGGACGTCGCGGCCCGCCTCGAGATGGCCGACCACCTCGCTGCGGAGCGTTCCGTATAGGCGCCCGTGGACTTCCGCATGCTCGACGAAATCGCCCCGCGCGATGCCCGCCTCGAACTCGGCACGCTCGAGGAAGTAGTAGTCGAAGCCGTCGCGCTCGCCCTCGCGCGGCGCGCGCGTCGTCGCCGAGACGGCGTAGACGGCGTTGCCGTCGTCTTCGGTAAAGCGGCGGCAGAGCGTCGTCTTGCCCGAGCCCGAAGGCCCCGAGACGAGGCAGAGCAGGCCGCTGCGCTGGAATTTCGATTCGCCCATCGCCGCCAAGATTGGCCAGACTCGGCCCGGGTCAACCTTCTTCCTCTCCGCCGCAACGCAGCTGAGGACGTCCGCGGCGATCCGCCGGAGACGTCGGCGCCGGAAACGGCGGCTCGGGAATCGTTGCGCAAAAACGGTTGCAGGCTTCGAAGGCCCCTTCTAGTCTGCTGCGTTTCCGCGGGGCGGTACAGATCCGTCCCGCAACCCGAATCCGATAGAAAAACCAACTTATCCCATGAGCAGCATCGTTCCCCTCATCAGCTCCGGCACCGCCGGTCCCCTCGGCGTCCTCCACCTGCCCCGCCTGTGGCTCAAGGCCTCCCTCGGCGCCGTCGGCAAGCTCCACGCCGACTACCCCGCCATCGGCGCAGGCTACGACCAAATGGTCCTCGACGGTCTCGGCATCGACAAAGGCGAGTTCGAAGCCTTCATCAGCAGCGCCAAGCCCTCCTACATCGAGCTCGAGAACTGGATCCTCGAGAAGAAGGGCGGCTCGCTCGACCAGAACGCCGTCGATGAGCTCAATGCCGCCATCGCCGGCTACATCCACGCCGACGAAACCCGCGCCGAGATCCTAGAGGCGGCCGGTCGCGCCGACGACGGCACCATCAAGGACGCCGTCAACCTCAACAACCTCGACGATTGGGCGATCTTCCACGCCGCCGAGCTGAAGTGACCCATCGGCGGGCGGGGGACCGCGACCTGTGGTTCCCAACCGTCCCCGTTTCCAGAGGTCCGGCCCCGCTTCCGGCGGCGCCGGGCCTTTTTCTTTTCGCACCCCCTCGACAAAGCGGTTGCCGTCCGCCCGCCGTGCTGCTAGAACAAACTCGTCTCCGTTTCCGAACCGCCCGATGATTGTCGCTCCAAAGATCCGAGGATTCATTTGCACCACCGCCCATCCCGAGGGCTGCGCCGCCAACGTGCGCTCGCAGATCGAATATGTGAAAAGCCGCGGGCCTCTCGCCCGTCCGCCGCGCAAGGTTCTCGTGATCGGCGCCTCGACCGGCTACGGGCTCGCCTCGCGGATCGTCCCGGCCTTCGGCGGAGGCGCCGCCACCGTCGGGGTCTTCTTCGAAAAGGCGGGGACCGCGACCAAGACCGGCAGCGCCGGTTGGTACAATTCGGTCGCCTTCGAGCAGGCCGCCGCCGAGGCCGACCTCTACGCCCGCAGCTTCAACGGCGACGCCTTCTCCCACGAGATGAAGGAGAAGGTCGTCTCGGCCATTGTCGAAGACCTCGGGCAGGTAGACTGCATCGTCTACAGCCTCGCCTCGCCGCGGCGCACCGACCCCGAAACCGGCGAAATCTACAAGTCGGTCCTCAAGCCCATCGGCGCCCCCTACTCGCAGAAGAACCTCAACACCGACACCGGCGAGGTGAACTCGGTCAGCATCGAGCCGGCCAGCGACGACGAGATCGCCCACACCGTGAAGGTGATGGGCGGCGAGGACTGGGAGTTCTGGATCGATGCGCTCTCCGCGGCCGGGGCCCTCGCCGAAGGCTTCTCGACGGTGGCCTACTCCTACATCGGCCCCGACCTGACCTACCCGATCTACACCAACGGCACCATCGGCCGCGCCAAAGAGCACCTCGAGCGCTCGGCGGCGCGGATCAACGATTACTTCGGCCCCGGCAGCGCCCACGTCTCGGTGAACAAGGCGCTCGTCACGCAGGCCTCATCGGCCATCCCGGTGGTGCCCCTCTACATCTCGCTGCTCTACAAAGCGATGAAGGAAAAGGACCTGCACGAAGGCTGCATCGAGCAGATCCAGCGGCTCTTCGGCGACCACCTTGCCTCCGCATCCGGCCCGTCCCTCGACGAGCGGGGCCGCATCCGCATCGACGACTGGGAGATGCGCGACGACATCCAGGCCGCAGTCGCGAACGCCTGGGAGGCGGTCTCGACGGAAAACCTTGCCGACATTTCCGACTTCGCTGGATACAAAGCCGAGTTCCTACGGCTCTTCGGCTTCGGGATCGACGGCGTCGATTACGCTGCCGAAACCAACCCGGATCTCGCGCTGCCCTCGGGCGGATGACCTTCAACTATTGACAATATCCGTAATTTCCACTAATAAGGAAATCCCAATCAAGCTGCCCGAATCGCGCACTGCCATGAACCGTTCCATCGCCCTTCTTCTTTCGCTGCTGCTCCTCGTGGGGGCGATGGTGTCCACCTCCTGCAAAAACTCCGGGCCGAAGCGCCAGCGGGCCGCATCCTTGACCGAAGAGCGCGGGACCGCCTACAAGCGCGGCTCCCTCTACGCCCGTCCCAAGATCGACCGGGACAAGAGCGGGGCCCGCATCAACTCGATGCTGCTCTCCCAGAGCAACAAGAACAACACCCGTCTTGTCATCGACATCGGCAAGCAGAAGGCCTACCTGCTGGTGAACGGGAAGATCGCCGTGGAGACCCCGGTCTCGACGGCGCGTCCCGGCAAATACACCCCGCGCGGCACTTTCACCGTGACCCAGCGGGTCCGCACCGGCAAGGTCTCGACGATCTACG
>SLGN01000621.1 GCA_007123695.1 Verrucomicrobiales bacterium | reverse complement strand
TCCTGGTTGCGGAGGATCCTGCGGAAGACCTCCCGCTCCCTGTCGCCGAAGACCATCCGGCGGTCCACCACCCGGGAAACGACGTGGTAGAAGGATCTTCCCGTTCCAAGCAATCTTGCAGATCTCATGATTTTCGTGCTTCCAGTTTCTTTCTTCCATCGGGCAACAAACGCCCCCTTCCCAAAAACCTTACCGGAACTCTGCCAACAGGGCAACAATAAATTGAACATCTGGCCCTTGATTTTTTCGCCTTGGCTGCACCCTTTATTGCTGGGGTTCTTCCTTTAAGTGGATTCGTGTGTCGGCGCTTCACGCACAACTCTCCCTCGGCGAACAATGAGCCAAGTGCCATCGGGAAGAAAGATCGACCAATCAGGCTGAGTCTCCGACGCGGCATACGACGTAATCCAAAGTCGGCCCGACAACTGGACACAAAGCTCTGGGAGACGCCCCTCCAGTGAAATGCGTTCGATGGTGAGTCCAGCCAAAGAGGCGACGCCGCGATTAATTCGGCGGTCGCTGCTGCAGCTACCGAAGAGGATCGAGCGCGAAGACTCCACACGCCAACTCCAACTGAATTCGAGTCCACGTTCGGCTTTGGGGCGTTCGGTGCACCCATAGGCGTCTAACAACGGACCAACTCGGTGAAAAGAGTGGTGCCGTGCCCACGCCACGGTCGTGAAAGCTCCAATCCAATGAAAGATCGGACGATGTCATCGAACTTTGATTGGTTCACGTTCGCGATCTGTAAATTTTTGGGAGGGAGCGGGATGGTGGAGGGTTCAGTCCAGCGAGAGGGAGCGGTGGAGCGCTTCGAGGTTTTCGAGGCTTGAGGCACGTATCCGCAAAGGACCGGGGCGGCTCTCCCAATTTCTCACGCTCTGGACGCTGACGCCGATCCACTCGGCAAATTCGACAGGGGTGAGGCCGATCTCTTCGCGCAATTCCTTCACGGCGGCACCGGTCGCGCGAAAGGGAGGCCCCTTCTTCTCCCTGGATCTCGCTGTTTTCGCCTTGGCGTTGGACGGCTTCGACTTCGCCTTGGACGGCTTGGTTTTTGTGCCTTTGTTGGTTCCGGCTTTGGTTCCGGCTTTGGTTCCGGCTTTGGTTCCGGCTTTGGTTCCGGTTTTGGCTATGCTGCGGGAGCGGGCGGCGGACTTTTTCGGGGGCTTGGAATCGGGTGCGGTCTCGGGCTCGAGGTCGATTCCGAAGACGTCGCCGAGGGCGGAGGTGTCGAGGGTGCGGCGGCGGGTCGGTCGGTCGGCTCCGCCGATGGCGGTGGCGACGGCGTCTTCGTCGACCAGCTCGCGGTGATCGACGCCGCGCAGCTTGAAGAGCAGTTCGGGCTGCTGGTCGAGACGGGCGCCGACCCCGTAGAGGATCGCGGCGAGGTGCTTGCAGAGCACGGCCCAGTCGGGGCAGGAGCAGCCGAGCTTGATCTCCTTGGGCTTGGGAAAGAGGCCGTCGGTTGGGTCGGTCACCACGGCCATGACCTCGTCGGAAACCTTTCCCTGAAGCAGCTCGATGAGCGATCCGACCCCGCCGCGGCAGCGTTTTTTGATCCGGTCCCATTTTGCGGCGGCGAGCGGCGCGATGGTGATGACCTGCTCGTAGAGCTCGGATCCCTGGACGAGGGCGCTGATCTTTCCGGTCTCGATGGAGAGGTGCAGGACGGAGCCGTTGCGCACGTAGGTGCGGCCGCGGGGAAGCCGGTTGGCGTAGTCGCCGAGGCTCTCGAGGTGGTCGCACCAGGCCCGCCCCCAGAAGCTGGTGGCGATCTTGTTCCGGTTCGACAGTTCGCCCAGAGGCTCGATGACGCGACCGGCCTTCTTCATCTTTTCGATCTGCCGCCGCCCCTCGGCGCGGCGTTGGTGGACGGGAACGTAGGGTTTGTAGTACCAGCTCATGTCAGGGAGGCGGCGCGATTCACGTCGAGGCGCACGAAGTCGAGCAGCTCGGCGTCGCTCATCTCGGTCAGCGCCTTTTCGGCGCCCTCGCCGAGGATCGCGTCGGCGACATCCTGCTTGCTCGTGAGGAGCGCGTCAATGCGTTCTTCGAGAGTGCCGGCGACGACGAACTTGTGGACGAGGACCTTGCGGGTCTGTCCGATGCGGAAGGCGCGGTCGGTGGCCTGGTTCTCGACGGCGGGGTTCCACCATCGGTCGAAATGGACGACGTGCGAGGCGGCGGTGAGGTTCAGGCCGGTGCCGCCCGCCTTGAGCGAGAGGACGAAGAAGGGCGGTCCGTCCTCGCGCTGGAAGCGGTCGACCATTTCCTGCCGCCGCTTCACGGCGGTGCCGCCGTGCAGGACGAGGCCTCCGCGCCCGAAGACGCGGGCGAGATGCGACTCGAGCGGGTCGGCGAGTTCGCGGAACTGGGTGAAGACGAGGACCTTCTCCCCGCGCGAGCCGATTTCCTCGCAGAGCTCGGCGAGGCGCTGGAACTTGGCGCTGTGGGCGGGGTCGTAGGCGCCCGACTTGGCGAGCTGGTCGGGGTGGTTGCAGATCTGCTTGAAGCGCATCAAGTAGGCGAGGACGAGGCCGCGCCGCTCCATTCCGGAGACAGTTTCGAGGGATTCGGCGAGGGTCTTGGCGGTTCGTTCGTAGAGCCGGGCCTGGGCGGGGGCGAGGCCGCAGGAGACCTTCATCTCGGTCTTGTCGGGCAGGTCGGAGATGACGCGCTTGTCGGTCTTGAGGCGGCGGAGAATGTAGGGCGCGACGAGGCGGCGGAGGGGGGCGTAGTGGACCGGCTCGGCGCTCTGGAGTTCCTTGACGAAGGCGCGGAAGCGCGTCGCGCTGCCGAGGAGGCCGGGGTTGATGAAGTCGAAGAGGGACCAGAGGTCGCCGAGCTGGTTCTCGACGGGCGTGCCGGTGAGGACGACGCGCGCCTCGCCCTGGAGCCGCTTGACCGCCTTGCTCTGGGCGGCGGCGGGGTTCTTGATGGCCTGGGCTTCGTCGAGGACGATCCAGCCCCAGCGGGTCTCGGCGATCCATTCGAGCCGGGAGGCCATGCCGTAGGTGGTGATGACGAGGTCGCAGTCGGCGAGCTCGCGGGCGGAAGGTCTCCCGGTGTCGCCGGCGGAGCGGTGGACGACGCGCAGGCGCAGCGAGGGGGCGAAGGTCTCGGCCTCGCGCCGCCAGTTCCCCACGAGCGAGGCGGGGGCGACGAGCAGGGAGGGCGGGCCTCCGGGAAGTTGCTCCTGCCGACGAAGAAGCGCGGCGAGGACCTGGATCGTCTTGCCGAGGCCCATGTCGTCGGCGAGGCAGGCCCCGAGCCCGGCGCGGGAGCAGAACCAGAGCCAGTCGAGCCCCCGGGCCTGGTAGGGCCGCAGGATGGCCCGCAGCCCGGCGGGCGGAGCGGCCGCCTCGGGCTCGGCGAGGCGGCGCAGGGTCTCGGCGAGTTCCTTGCCGGCCTTGGCGAAGCCCCATTCGCGCTCCTCTTCGGCGGCGGCGCCGTCGAGGTCGGGCCTCGCGCCCGCGAGCAGGCGCATGCCCTCGACGAAGGGAATGCCCTCGGCCGCGACGGAGCGCCAATGCTCGAGGGCCTCGTTCAGTTTTTCCCGATCGACCTCGATCCATTGCCCCTGGAAGAAGACCAGCCCATCGTCCTCTCCCGCGAGGAGGGACTCGAGCTCCCTTTTCGTGAGCGCCTTTCCGCCGACGACGACTTCGAGCTTGAAGTCGAGCAGGGCCTGGAGTCCGATCCCGCTGCCTTTTTTCTGTCCGACGACGGCCGAGACCTGCGGGCGCGGCCCCCGCTTTCGCCACCAGTTCGGCAGGCGCACGAGGAGGCCGGCCTCCTCGTAGCGGGGCACGGACTGGAGAAAGCGGTAGGCTTCCTCGGGCGTCCATGCGAGGGGATGGAAGACGTCGGCGCTCTCGACGAGATCGGCCATCAGCGGGCAGGTCTTGGCGGCGGCGTGCAGGGGGGTGAGCAGCTTGAGCAGGGCGGGCTTGTCCTTGGCCGCGCCGTATTCCTTCAGCGCACGCCCGAGGGGCAGTTGGCTGAGGCGCCCCGCCTGCGAGAGGCCCGAGGCGTAGGTGGCGAGGAAAGCGAAGGGACAGTCCGGGTCCGTCTTGTTCTCCGCGAGATGCAGGGTGACGCGCCCGACCCTCGACCAGGCCGGGGCATAGCTCTGGAGAAAGGCGGCGATGGTGACCGCCCCGCCGAGTTGCCCGCGGGTCCAGTCTTCGAGCCGCTCCCACATTGCGAGGAGGATCTCCGGAGAAAGGTATTCCGCCCCGCGCATCGGCGGGGCGTCGAGGATCCAGCCCCCGACCGTGGCCGCGTCCGGCGCGGGGAGTTCCGGCAGCGCCTCGGCCCCGTCGGGGATGCGGCACAGCTCGCGGACGAAGGCGTCGGCAAAGGTCTTCCAATAGCGCAGGGTGGCGTCGGCGCCCTCTTCGGCGGGCCGCCCCCCGAGGGCGACGAGACCGGCCTCCTCGCCATCTGAGAAGGCTTTGACGAGGTCCTTTCGGGCGCCCCGGTAGACGAGCCTGCCGCCCGGCGTGAGCTCGAAGGAGTCCGGCGACGGAGCTCCGCGGCTCGGGCAGGATGTTTTGGTCGAAGGCAAAGGCGGGGCCATGGAAAGTCTGATCCTTGGTCGCGATGGTTCGGAAATCAAGAAGCCGCTCCAACAAAACCTTTCAACAAACCCAAGGCGGGCGTCGCCGATTTCCCTTCCACCGGCGGAGGCAATCTGCTACAACCCAAATGATGAAGGCAGCTCTTTCCGCCGTCGTTGCGCCTCTTCTGCTTGCGCTTTCAGCAACCGCCTTGGCCCAGGATGCGGCCGACGACCCGTTCGCGGCAATTCTTGCGCAGCGCGAAGCGGACGAGGCGCATCAGTGGAAGGCGCCGGGGGCGGGATTCCGCGCCTTCACCCGCGGACCCTTTCCCAACGCGGCGCTGCCCGCTTCCGTCCCGGCGCCCGAGGGCGAGGTCACCGTCTTCGCCGACTTCGCGAAGGCCGACGCCACCGAGAGGGCGGTGCCGCTCTACCTCGTCAACCGCACCGACAAGGAGCTGAGCCTACCGAGCCAGGACCACGACATCTACTTCAAGATGGAGTTCCAAGACGAGTCAGGCCGATGGCGGCGTGCCCAGAACCATCTCGAAAGCGACTGCGGCAACAGCTACTTCCCGCTGCGGCTCCCTCCGGGGCAGCATTTCGTCCTGCGCGGCTACCGCCCTGCGGGGGGCGAGGCGGCGAAAGTTCGCTACCGCTGCCACAGCATCGGCGGATGGATTTCGAACGTGGGCGAAGGAAGCTATCTCGAGGCCGACCTGGAGGCGGCCGAGATCGACCACATGGCCCGTCAAGGTGGCCCCATTGCCCTGTGGGCAGCGGTGAGGCTCGAGCAGATACCTCTCGACCTGCCAACATTTCACCTCCCGGACCAGGTCGCCGCCGTCGCTTTGCGTTCCGTCTACGGGGAAAGCCGGGCCTTCCGCCTCGACGCCGAGCGCATCGCCGACTCGCTGCCCGAGGAGTCGGCCCTCTCCGGAAAGATGATCCGCGAGATGCTAGCCCGCCCCTGGCCCGACGATCCCCAGCCTGGCGCCCTTTACGAGCGCTGCCTCGATATCGTCAAGGCGGCTTCCGGCGATGCCGGAAAGGAGGATGCAGATCCCGCGGCCCTGAGCGAAAGGCTGGCGTGGCATGTCCTCGCGGATCTCCTCGAAGACCCCACCCTGCCCGATCCCGTCACCTCGGCGCAGCGTGCCTTTGCCGCCCTCGGAGATGCCATCGCGAGGGCAGACACCGAGACCTTGAAAGGCGTCGCCGCCCTGCTCGGGAAGGAACGCCTCGCCAACGAACACCTCTCCACGGAGGCTTTGAAGGACTGGGCCGCGACCAAGGATCGACTCCTCCTTTCGACCGTGGTGAAGTTGCTAGCGGGCCGGCGCGAGCACGAATGGCTCGCCGAGCTGGGCTCCGCCCGCGATCCCGAGGAGCAGATCCTCATCCTTCGCCATCTCGCGAGGGGGCAAGCGGCCCCTCCCCATTCCCGAAGTCATCGCGACCCCGCAGGCGAGCAAGAGCGCCGCTTCTGGCGGCATTGCGCCGAAACACAGCCGACGCAGACAGTCGGTGCCCTCTACTACGGCGGCGGCTTGGCGGGGCATCCTCCCGTCAACCTCCACAACCGCTCCCTCCGCGGCCCCCTCGTCGCCTTCCTCGCCCGCGAGGCGAAGCGAACCGATTGGCCGGAAGGCGAGCAAATCCACCCGATCCGCCAAGTTGTCGAATTCGTCGGTGGATGGCGGAATCGGGAGGATGCCCCGCTCCTGCGCGAACTGCTCTCGCATCCGGGGTTCGACTCCTACCAAGTGAGCTCGTCGGTGGAGCCGCGTCGGTACGAGCGGCGCGACTACCGCGTGCGCCGTGCGGCGAAGAACGCCCTCTTCGCAATGGGCGAGACGGTGCCCGAAGGTGTGGTGCTGGAGGAAAAGATCGTGGCAGATGGCGAATGAAGCCGCGCCGCCGCCGAGCAAAGTGACTGCCTTTTGGTCGATCTCGAGATCGGTATCGCTGGGAACGCGGAAATCAGAAAGATGGGCCCAAGGGGACGCTCACAGTTTTTCGAGATCGATCCAGCGCCGCTCGGCCCAGCTCCGCAGGCCGGCCTCGGCGAGCTGGACCCCCTTGGCCCCCTCCATCAGATCGTAGGGGAATAGCTCGTCGAGGACGACGTGGCGGAGGAAGAGTTCCCACTGGATCTTGAAGGCGTTGTCGTAGACGGTCGCGTCGGGCACCTCCTG
>SLGN01000070.1 GCA_007123695.1 Verrucomicrobiales bacterium | reverse complement strand
CTCCAGCGCCGCCACCACGAGGTCGAGCGTCGTCTCGTTGATCGCGCACCGCCCGAGCGCGCTTCCCTCGCGCTCGTCCGCAGGACGACCGGGTCTGGCTGCGGGGGAAGGAAGACGACAGCCACACCCTCAAATCCGCCCGCCTCGGCCTCGACCGGGGCTCGCCCGGCCGGGTGGTGGCGGGCGAGCATCCCGCACATCCGACTGATGGCACGGCTCCTTTTGACGACCGCGGCACGCGAGCTATCTTCGCCTTCGCCGACATGCCCGAAACTTCTCTCCAGCAGAACCGCCGCAGTTGGTTCGCGCTCGCATGCGCGACCCTGCTTCTCGTGGCGGCGGCGGACTACCTGACGGGCTTCGAGCTTTCCTTCTCCAGCTTCTATCTCGTGCCAATCTCCGTGGCGACTTGGTTCCGCGGATGGGTTGCGGGGATCGCCGTCTCGGTCGTCGGGGTGGTCGGCTCGCTGCTCGGCGACCTCGCCAGCGGAGCGCGCTACGGCAGCGTGCTGGTGCCGTGGTGGAATCTCGTCATCTCCCTCTCGCTCTACCTCGCCATGGTCGCCGCCCTCGATCTGCTGCGGCGCTTCCAAGGGGATCTTGGCCGCCGGGTGCAGGAACGGACCGCCGAACTCCGTGCCGAGATCGCGGAACGGCGCCGGCTCGAGGCCGCCCTGCTCGAAGTCAGCGAACGCGAGCAGCGCCGCATCGGCCACGACCTGCACGACAGCCTCTGCCAGCATCTGACCGGAGCGGCCCTCGCCGGACAGGTGCTGCATGGGAAGCTCGCCACCAGCGTTCCCGCCGAGAGCGAGGGCGCACGCCGTCTCGTCGAGATGATCGAGGAGGGCATCGACCTCGCCCGCAGCCTCGCCCGCGGGCTCGCCCCGGTGGAACTCGACGCCCAGGGACTGATGGCCGCGCTGCGCGACCTCGCGCGGCGCACCAGCACGCGCGGACGCATCGAATGCGTCCTCGAAATGCCGCAGCCCGTCCTGATCGGGGACGCGCAAGCCACGGTGCAGCTTTTCCGGATCGCGCAGGAGGCAGTGCGCAATGCGGTGCGCCACAGCGGGGCGGGACGCATCGCGGTGGGCTTGTCGCAGACCGACGAAGGGGTGCTGCTCTCCATCCGGGACGACGGATGCGGGCTGCCTCCCGAAACCGAGGGCGATGGAATGGGGCTGCGCATCATGCGCTACCGCGCCGCCGCGATCGGCGCCGAGATCGCGTTCGAAACTTCCGGGGGCGGCACCTGCGTGCAGGTCAGGATGAAGGACGATCCGCAATGACGGCAGCGCACACCATCTTCCTCGTCGACGACCACCCCCTCGTGCGGGAGTGGCTGACCAATCTCCTCCACCAGGAGCCCGACCTGCACGTCTGCGGCGAAGCCGCCTCCGCCCCGGAAGCCGTCGCCGCGATCGAGCGGCTCCGTCCCTCGGTCGTCGTGGTCGACATTACCCTCGAGGACGGTTCCGGGCTGGAGCTGCTGAAGGACATCCGGCGGGTCTCCCCGCGCAGCGTTTCCCTGATGCTGAGCATGCACGACGAACTCACCTACGCCGAGAGAGCCCTCCGCGCCGGCGCCCGAGGCTACGTCACCAAAAGGGAGACCACCGGCAAGATCGTGGCGGCGATCCGCGAAGTGCTCGCCGGCCGGATCTTCGTCAGCGACGAGCTCAAGGCCATGATCGCCGAGAGGATGCTGAGCGGCGGCGCCTCGAAGGCCGATGTTTCCCTGCTGAGCGACCGCGAGCTGGAGGTCTTCCGCATGCTCGGGCAGGGGCGCGAGACGCGCGAAATCGCCGCCTCGCTCAAGATCAGCGTGAAGACGGTCCAGGTCTACTTCGCCCGCATCAAGGAAAAATACGGTCTGGCCGGCCACAACGAGCTTCTCCGCGAGGCGATCCTGTGGTGGGATTCGTCCGGCGGCGTGTAGGACTTCGCCCGACGCGAAGACGCGGCGCAACCTGACATGACGACACGCCGGTTTCCGCGAGAGTGCTTCATGGAAATCATGCGGCGCATCCCTCCCCTTCTCCTTCTCGCTCCGACCCTCGCCTTCGTCCTTGCCGCAGGCAGCCTCCGCGGCGGGGATTTCTATCTCGACGCGGTCGAATTCGGCGGACCTGTCCATGGTCCCGGCGAAGGGCCCCATGTACCCGAGCCGCTCGTCTTCGACCTGGTGCGCCCGCTCGGGGCCAAAAAGGGCGAGCTGGAGATCAACAATCTCGCCATCCAACCGCTCACTCGGCGGCTCACCGGTTCAGGGAGGGCTCCAGACGAGCTTGGGCGCTCTCCTCTCAGCACCGACCGAGGTCTGATGGAATGGGCTCCGGAAATCGAGTTCGCCCTGTGGGACGGATTCGCCCTGGAGTTCGAACTGCCCTTCGAGGGGCCGGAACTCGAAGCCCTCAAGTTCGCGGCCCAGTGGACCATGGGAACCGCCTTCGAGAACCGCTACATCCACGGATTCCAAGGCATCGCCGAGCATTTCCTCGAATCGTCATCGACCGGATGGACCGGCGTCTACATCGGTGCGGCCCGCTTCAACGAGCACTGGAGCATGCTCGGCATGTGGGGTTTCACCCAGGAGACGGGCCCGGGCGTCGGCGGCATCGGCGGGGACCGCACCCAACTGATTCAGAACCTGAACCTCTTCTACGACCTCTCCGACTCCGTCGTCCTCGGACTCGAGACCAACTACGCGGTCTCTCTCGCGGGCGACAGCGTGCTGCTCGTGATGCCGCAGATCCACTACGAGATGACTCCGAACTGGAGCGTCCAATTCGGAGTCGGCGCCGGCTTCAGCGCAAGCGACACCCTGCCCCAGGCGGCGATCCGGGTGATCTGGTCGAATTGAGCGACGCCGCCCGGAACCCGGTGCGTTGGTGCGGCTTTTTCTCGTCACCATCGCATCGGCACAGGCGCGACGACGCCTCCCGTGCCCCAAGGAAATGATGGACGGAACCCGCTGCATGGCCGTAGCATACGGCCTGCCTCCCCACCCGATGAAGCAACCCCTCTCCACCTTCGCCCTCGCCGCCCTCGCCGCGGCATCGCTCCCCTGCGCCCTCGCCGAAGACGAGGGCCCCCGCTACCCCGACGCCGTCGCCGATCCCCTGCCGCCCGAGATCTTCGCCGTGCCCGACGGACTCGAGGTCACCCTCTGGGCCTCCTCGCCCCAGCTCCACAACCCCACCAACATCGACATCGACAAGGACGGCCGCATCTGGGTGGCCGAAGGCGTCCGCTACCGCGGCAACCACGAACGCCAGCCCGAAGGCGACCGCATCGTCGTGCTGCAAGACACCAACGGCGACGGACGCTGCGACTCGAGCCACACCTTCGTGCAGGAGCCCCTGCTCGTTGCCCCTCTTGGCGTCGCGGTGATCGACAACCGCATCGTCGTCTCGCAGCCGCCCCACCTCCTCGTCTACACCGACGTCGACCGCGACCTGAAATTCGATCCGGAGGTGGACAAGCGCGAGATCCTGCTGACCGGTTTCAACGGCCAGAACCACGACCATTCCCTACACTCCGTCACTGTCGGTCCCGACGGGAAATGGTATTTCAACAGCGGGAACTGCGGCGGACGCTTCACCGACAAGTCCGGGCGCACCTTCACCATCTTCGGCCCCTACCGGCCCCAGCCCATCGGCCCCTTCGAATTCCCCCACAATGCCGAGGTCTTCGCAGGCAAGCCCAGCGCCGACGGCCACGTCTACGTCGGCGGCTTCACCGTGCGCATGAACCCGGACGGCACCGACGCCGAGATCGTCGGTCACAACTACCGGAACTCCTACGAGCAGTCGGTCACCTCGCTCGGGGACATCTTCCAGAACGACAACGACGATCCGCCCGCCTGCCGCGTCTCGTGGGTGATGGAGTACGCGAACTTCGGATTCGCCTCGAACGACGGCCAGCGCACCTGGCGCGCCGACAAGCGTCCCGGCCAGACCATCGCTACGGCGCAGTGGCGCCAGGAAAACCCCGGCATCGCCCCGGCCGGCGACGTCTACGGCGGCGGCTCCCCCACTGGCAACGTCTTCTACGAAAACGGAGCCCTTGGCGACGAGTGGAACGGCACCTTCCTCGCCTGCGAGGCGGGGCGGAACGTGGTCTTCGCCTACCAACCCGAACTGGAGGGCGCGGGCTTCCGCCTCGAGCGCGCCGACTTCGTCACGAGCAACCCCAGCGGCGAGTTCGCCGGCTCCGACTTCCTCGGCGGGGAGGCGAGCGTGAACCGCGACCGCCGCACCCTCTTCCGGCCCTCGGACATCGCCGTGGGTCCCGATGGCGCCCTCTACGTCTCCGACTGGCACGATCCCCGCGTCGGCGGCCACCAGGCGCTCGACAAGACATGCAGCGGAGCGATCTACCGCATCGCGCCGAAGGGCTTCCAGGCCTCCGTGCCCGAGATCGACCCCTCGACCGTTGCCGGCCTCGTCGAGGCGCTGCGCTCCCCCGCCGTCAACGTGCGCGCCATCGGCTTCGAAGGCCTCAAGGCGAAGGGCCGGGAATCGCTCGACGCCGTCGCCTCGCTCCTCGACGATTCCAACCCCTACATCCAGGGGCGCGCCATCCATTTGCTCTATCAGCTCGGCATCAGCGGCCCGCGCGTCGCCGGCTATCCTGCCGACCAGCCCACCCCCGAGCTGCGCATCGCCGCCTACCGGGCGATGCGCCGCGCCGGCCTCGACATCTCCGGCAGCGCCGACGCCCTCGCGCAGGATCCCCACCCCGCCGTGCGGCGCGAAGTCGCCCTCTCCATGCGCGACGCCTCCCTCGACCTTTCGCGCGACATCCTCGTCGCCGTCGCCCGTGCCTACGAAGGCGGCGACCGCAGCTACCTCGAGGCGCTCGGCACGGGAGCGACGGGCAAGGAGACGGAGATCTACGCCGCCGTAAAATCGGCGATGGGGCACGACGACCCGAGGCTCTGGAGCAAGCCTTTCGCCGAAATCGCATGGCGGCTGCATCCGCCCACCGCCATCGACGACTTCCTCAGCCGGGCCCGCAGCGAGAATCTGGAGATCCCCGACCGGCAGCACGCCCTCGACGGCATCGCCTTCGTCCGCACCCGGTCCGCCGCCAAGGCCATGCTGACCTTCGCCCAGTTGGAAACCCCGCTCAAGAGCCACGCGATCTGGTGGCTGATGAACCGCGCCAACAACGACTGGCGGGACTACGGCTTGCTCGACGAAATGAAGAAGCGGGGCATCTACGATCCCGCCAAGGTCGTCGTGCAGGAAGTCCTCATCCCCGCCCCCGACGCCGCCCAGGAAGCCGCCCTGTCCGTCGAGGACGTGCTCGCTCTCGAGGGGGACGCCGAACGCGGGCGCGTGCATTCGGCCCGCTGCGTGATGTGCCACGAGATCGGCGGCGTGGGCGTGCAGTTCGGACCCGTGCTCGACGGCTGGGGCCGCACCCAGACCGACGAGGTCATCGCCCGCGGCATCGTCGAGCCGAGCGCCGACATCGCCCACGGGTTCGACGGTTCCGTCGTCCTGACCAAAGACGGCAAGACCATCCACGGAATCGTCATCCAACAGGGCAACCCCACCATCCTCGCCAGCATGGGCGGGATCGTGCAGATGATCCCCCGCCGCCAGATCGCCTCCATCGAGAACCTAAACCGCTCGCTGATGCTCAGCGCCGCCCAGCTCGGCCTCAGCGCCCAGGACGTGGCCGACCTCGTCGCGTTTCTGCGGGAGAACTGAGCGAGGAAGATGGAGCGGTGCGCGTAGCCCCTTCCGGCGAGACGGCTCGAAGAGAGAAAAAGTGGAGCATAGCGGATTCGAACCGCTGACCTTCTCATTGCGAACGAGACGCTCTACCAACTGAGCTAATGCCCCTTCTCAGGTTTTCCGAAGGAAAGTGATTCTAGACTCGAATCGCGGGGCTGGCAAGAAATCGTTCCCCGGAAAACCAGTCCGGCAAAGCCGGTAAGCAGGAAAGGGAGCGGTGCCGGTCTTCGAGGAGTCTGCGGACCTTGAGCCCTGTAACGGAGGGCCTGAGAACGCGAGTTTCGAGCGAGGTGGGGGCAAAGCTCCTGCCGCGGCGCAAGGTGAGCCATTCGAAGCCCTCACGAGCTTCGCCACCCTGCGTTGGCCGTTGATTCAGCTCACGGTCGAACCAGGCAAAGAAGGTCGTGAGACCTTTTAGAACGCCGACCACTAGCGGACGCCTCGCTCTCCACGAAGCGCCGATTTCGACTCTAATGGAGCGGGAGAACGGACTCGTCAGTAGACACCCTCGATCACCTTCCCGGTGAGCGCGCCGAAGGGACGGACGTCGCCGACTCCATCCCACGCATACTTGGCGTGGGGGTGGCGGCGGATCGCTTCGTCGCGCTCGAGGAACCGGGGCATGAAGAACTCGTGGGTCAGGGTGGTGAGCTCGACGCGACCGTATTCGCCGTAGTCCTTGGTGATCTCGGTCTTTTCAGGATCGACGATGCGGAGGACGGCGCGGGGCTGCGGAGCGTAGTAGGTGACGCTGTAGCCGTTGGCCTTGAGCTCTTCGGGAATGCTGACGGCGAGTCCCATGAGGGTGTTGCCGTAGGTGGGCACGAACAGGGCCTTGTCCTCGAGCACCTCCTCTTGGAGGAAGCGGACGTACTCGGGCGTCATCGAGGTACCTCCGCAGAAACACCCCTTGATGCCTCGGCCGGGGATGGAGATCCGCTCCCCGATCGAGGCGAGGAGCCGCGGGGTCGTGAAAATGCACTGGATGTCGCGGTGCTTGATGATCTCGACGGCCTGCT